>NZ_JBIUCS010000020.1:0-55627 GCF_044538485.1 Acinetobacter sp. ABJ_C5_2
GCTCTGATGAGGGCTTTTATCAAAATACTAGTTCTATTAATTGTAAAGCATTTCACTTAAGGGCTTTACAGTAGCAAAGTCAGCTAGCACTGAACGTTCAGATTTATACTTATCACTCTCTAAATCATCAAGAATAACTAAAAAATCTAATTTATTATTCAAATTCTGTGTATCCACATATTTTCTTAATAAATCATTTGTTTTCCTTTTATCTACTCGTGAAAAATCAATCATGTGATTGTCAGATCCAAAACTAAACTTATATTTCCCACCTGAGCGTCCTTGAACTTCTGGATTAATTTCAAGATGATCAAATCTTTTTTCCAATATGATACGAAGCTGGTCTAAAATTTTATCTATTTGATCAGATTTTTGTTTAGGCTGAAACTCAATCATCATTTTGATCACATCATTATAATCCATTAAATCAAAAGCAAGATTTGTCTCATTCGTAATACTAACAAGAGCATTATCTCGAATATGAATGTTTTCAAAGTTTGAAGCAAACTCACGTGCTTTATTGATTACATCAAAATCTGTTAAGGCAATCGATTGCGAAAAAGACTGTATATTAATACCGTTATCTGTCAGCTCAATCGAACCGTTAGGATGTCGAAATGCATTAAGAATAGCAGGAGAACCATTTTTAAAAATAAATGGTAAAGAGAAGGCACAAAAGTTCTCTTGTTCAGAAAATTTTTGTATAAATGAATCTACTATTAAATTGGATAATTTCATAGCAATTCTCCTTCAAAGGGTCCAATTACTTTACTTGATGAGAATTCTACATTAGCTTTCTCTCTAAACAATGAAAAACAGTCTGACCAAGTAATTTTATTGTAATCAACATCTACTTTATGGACATCATTTAAGATATGTATATGAGAACCATAAATTGTAATACGTCTAGCTCTATCCATGTGTGATCGTGCCCCATTAGGATAAATACATAAATCCAAAATTAAATTAGTAGATGCCCCTTCTCTTAACATCAAACCTAAAGAATGTTTCATAAAGCCTTGTGTACGATTTGTTTCAAAGCGAAGACTTAAGCCTTTGACATTATTTCCTTCTAAATTGTAAAGGGGAGCAGAAAATCTAGAGTATTGATGCTGTGTTCCAAATGTTTCCATAATCACATCATCTGTAAAAACTTTTCTCATTGAGATCAATTCTTCAGCTAATGCGATATCAATTATTGTATTCCTCATAGATGCCCAACTTGTTATAAAACAGTGTAGATTTGATTCCAGTTCTTAAATCTATTAATTTTTAATAAGTATGAAACTGATGTTCTAACCAAATATATCCTTCTTCTCTATATAGTGAAAATAGAATATTGATTGAAATTTATTCAAAATAGAACTATATACAGCTAAACAATACAAAAGTTAAGGCACTTTTATTAACCTTTTTAAATCAAAAATTGTTAAACAACCATAAAAAATTAACAAGGCTAAAACAATTAAAAGAACGAAAATAGCTATAAAGATATAGTCAGCAATCATTACATTAACATGCAAATAATTCATAAATATTAAAGTAGTAAAAGCATGAAGTCGAACATGACAAATAATCAAAATAATAGTACATAGTAATATACTAAATATATTACGCTTTTCCCTTTTATAACTCTTGGTATCTATACTAATGAGTGCTAACCTCCCATCTTTATCATACTCCTTAATAAGTGCATCCTCCCAAAAAGCCACTAAAGGAGAAATTATTTCAAAATTTCTAAAATTTTTGTTTCGCAGGTAATAATCAACCAAATCGTAATTTACAGCACGACTTCCACAGAGTACTTGTGCTAATGCATTCTTTAAAGCCCTCTTTTCATGCTCATCTAAGTTTTCATCTTCATCAATTCTTGCAACTTCTCGAAAGAACTCTTGTTTACGCTCCAGAACATCTTTTACTTTCTGGAACTTATTTTTCCTGTTTATAAATAACTCTATGACCTTCCATAAAAAATCTAACAATTTATTCCCCCCAATAAAAAATCATTACTAAATACTTATCTGTAAAAAATATTAATGAAATTATAAATTTATATCGATGCCATCAAAAATAGTTGATGCGAAATCAACTACATTCTTCCCTATCTCTGCAATTAAATCTGTTACTTCAACTAGATCAGGATTGGCAGAATTAAGCAAAGAGTTTTCTTGCTTTTGCTTAATCTTTGAGTCTAATTGCTCTATATTATTAACAATTGAGTTATTTTGATTCTGCATAAATTTAATCCAATAAAATTCAATACTTATATCTGATTTATAATGGTAACAATCTAGGTCTACGATATGGACCAGAACTTATGCGAAAAATATTTTTAACATTTGGTTTGATATTTTGTTTCTCAAAAGCAGGGTTAAAGCTTGATCCAGCACACAGTCCTTTTCCTTCAGGATCAGGTGCCACTGCCATACTCCATTGCCCTACTGGTAAATAAAATGTTGCTTTCTCACCTGTATCAAAACGTCCAATAGTTTCATTACGAAAGAGAACACTCAAGTAACAAGCGCTACCTAGAAAGCCAGTATCTCTAGTGATTTCAACTTCAGCATAACCATCTTTATTTTCTTGATAAGCTAATAAACGTTCTTTTGGTGATTGCTTTGCCATAGTCGTTGAAATAGGTGTTGTGGCACACCCAACCAAAGAAACGACAAAACCCAATAAAAGTATTTTTTTCATGACATTATCCACTTTAATAATGAGTTAAATTTAACAGTTAAGGATAATAAAAGCCACTCGTCGTTTCTTTAAATTTTTGAAAAATAGTATTTATTTTATTTTTATAATTCAATAAAATGCCGACATAAATTTTTATAAGAAAATGAAAAACTATGTGGCTTAAATTTGTCTTGTATCCTCTTGGTATGTTTGTACTGTGGCAAACTATTTTCCTAATCGAACAGGTTTCCTTAGAAAGCTTAAATGCACCAAAATTACTTTTGACTATAATTACACTCATTATAAATTGGGGAATGCAAATTTTGATTGGATATAAAATTCCTCAATTAGCCCCAAAACATAAATTTATAGCGAGTACTACGTATATTCTTCTTTTCACATTCATGATCACTATCTATTCTATAACTATACTATTAGAAGGTTTTAAGGTTGCTCCCCAAAAAATATGGATGGGCTGCTTATTTTTTCATTTAATTGGCATGTTCATATATTTTGCAAATCATAGGGATGACTTTTGTTGGGACAACTTACTAAAGTAGTTCAATATTTTTACACTCATTGCTTGTACTTTATTAAGTAAGGTAATGATCGTTCTTTTTCATAATTTTTCAAAAAACATCATATTAGGCAAATTTTCGTATAAATTACTCTTCAAGGTAAGTTGAGTAATCTAAAGGTAAGAAATGACGCTGAAACAATTAAAAGCTTTTTTAGCTCTTGCACGTACCCTCAACTATGCTAATGCTTCTTTAGAGCTACATCTAAGCCAATCTGCCTTAAGTCTTACCATCAAAAGTTTAGAAGAAGAATTAGGCGGCAAACTTTTTAACCGTAATACTCGCCGTGTTGAGCTTACCCAAGAAGGCAAATCCCTCATTCCGTATGCTAAAAAATTACTCGCAAATTGGGATGAAATGGAAAATGATGTCAAACAACGCTTTAAGCTTAATCGGGGAACTTTAAGTATTGCATCTATGCCCTTTGTGACTCACGCAATTTTGCCTGAAGTCATTCATCAATTTTTAGCTGTCCATCCCAATCTTAATTTTTCAATTCACGATATTCCAAATGAGACCATTATAGAAAAAGTACAAGATGGTATTTTTGAGCTTGGTATCTGCTTTGAACCAGATCTTACCGAAGGCTTAGAGTTTAAGCCTCTATTTGAAGAAGATTTCTTGGCTCTATTGCCAAAGACTCACCCACTTGCTCAATCATCTTCTATTACATGGCATGAGCTTTGTTCAAATCCATTCGTAACTTTGCAAAAACCTTCAATTGTTCGTTATTTAGTTGAGCAAAATTGTTTGCGAAATAATATAACGCTCGATTTAAAAGTGGAATGTCACCAAATTTCATCACTTTCAAGTTTTGTGGCTTATGGAATTGGGGTAAGTGCAATTCCACGGCACTTTGCTAAACACATTGATAAAGAACATAACGTGTTGATTGAGTTAAAGGATGAATCTATTCATAAGACTGTGGGAATTGTTTATAAGAAGAACTTTGAAATTTCAAATATTTCTACTCAATTTATTGAGGCTTTGGTTCAATATAAATTTTAAAAATTAAAGACTGTCTTTTAAGATGAATTAAGCATACATTTAAGATAAATTTATTAATTGTTATAATTTTCAGTAGATTATGATAATTTTTCAACATTTTTTGCTCAGTGCAAAACTATTGTTTTGTTGAGAATTTGATATCATTCATTGATTATACTTATTAATCCTTTAAAAAAATTAACTTCTATAACGCAAAATGTGATGCTAAAACTAAATTACTAAGGGATATAGGAAAAGAACAGAATGAATAAAGTTTATGCCAATGCAGAGGCAGCACTGAAAGATGTTATTGCAGACAATCAAACACTCGCTGTAGGCGGTTTTGGTTTATGCGGAATTCCTGAAAAATTGATTATTGCAGTTAAACAAAGCGGTGTAACTGGTCTCACATGTATTTCTAATAACGCAGGTGTAGATGATTTTGGTTTAGGTATTTTGCTTCAAACCAAACAAATCAAAAAAATGATTTCTTCTTATGTAGGTGAAAACAAAGAGTTTGAACGCCAGTATTTAAATGGCGAACTTGATGTAGAACTTACGCCACAAGGTACTTTAGCTGAAAAGTTACGTGCTGGCGGTGCTGGGATTCCTGCATTTTATACTCAAACTGGCGTGGGTACACTCATTGCGGAAGGTAAAGAAGAACGTACCTTTCATGGCAAAAACTACATTTTAGAAGAATCGTTAATAGCAGATGTGGCTCTTGTTAAAGCATATAAAGCTGACAAAGCAGGTAATTTAGTATTCCGTAAAACTGCTCAAAATTTTAACCCTGAATGTGCGATGGCTGGAAAAATTACTATCGCAGAAGTTGAACAGGTTGTTGAAATTGGTGAATTGGATCCGGATGAAATCCATTTGCCGGGTATTTATGTAAACCGCATTGTGCTTAATGCATCTCCAGAGAAACGTATTGAGCATAAAACTTTAAGCACGGAGGCAGTATAAAATGGCTTGGTCACGCAATGAAATGGCACAACGTGCTGCAAAAGAACTTGAAGATGGTTTTTATGTCAATTTAGGTATTGGTTTACCTACCCTTGTTGCCAATTATATTCCTGAAAATATTAATGTTTGGCTTCAATCTGAAAACGGTTTATTAGGTATTGGCGAGTTTCCAACTGAAGAAACTGTGGATGCCGATTTAATTAATGCCGGGAAACAAACGGTTACTGCTCGCCCTGGTGCAGCCTTTTTCTCAAGCTCAGAATCTTTTGCCATGATTCGTGGTGGCCATGTCAACATTGCCATTTTAGGTGCAATGGAAGTTTCTGAAAACGGTGACTTAGCGAACTGGATGATTCCAGGTAAGAAAGTCAAAGGTATGGGCGGCGCAATGGACTTGGTTGTTGGTGTCCAAAAAGTTGTTGTTCTAATGGAACACTGCGCAAAAGATGGTACGCCAAAAATTGTGAAAAACTGTAGTTTACCTTTAACAGGTAAAAGTGTGGTTCACCGCATAATTACTGACTTAGGTGTAATGGATATTACTCCGCAAGGCGTAGAGCTGATTGAACTTGCTAAAGATGTCATGCTTGAACAGATTCAAGCTGCTACAGGTGTCGAATTTTATAAAACCTTAGTCGCGTAAATTCTAAGATTTAGTTAGCTGTACAAGACTCAAGTTAGAAAGTGAGCTTGAGTCTTAGCCCTTTTAAGCACCGGATGTGCTGTTTATAAATAAGAACGAGAAGGATTTTTCAGCTATGGAAAAACAGCAAGGAATTTTTGAAAGATTTGCTCTTCGGATTAGTGACTGGTCTGAAAAATGGTTTCCTGATTCATATATTTTTGCATTACTCGGCGTCATTATTGTGTCTATTGCCGCTTTGGGTATTGGCGCCCCAATTCACGATGTGGCAACTTCTTTCGGTAATGGTTTCTGGAGTCTTATTCCATTTACCCTGCAAATGACTATGCTCATTATTGTAGGTTATGTCGTTTCTGTTTCTAAGCCCGTAAAATTTCTGATTCAAAAAATGGCACGTATTCCAAATTCTGGTCGTGGTGCTATTGTTTTGGTAGCAACCGTTAGTTTACTAATTTCATTGGTCAATTGGGCTGTTAGCACAATCCTTACAGCGCTTTTAGTAATTGCTTTAGCAAAACGTAAAGAGCTGAATATGGATTACCGCGCAGCAGCTGCGGCAGCAATCATTGGTATGGGTGCAACTTGGGCACTAGGAATCAGTTCTTCAGCAGCACAGCTTCAGGCAAATAAAACCAGTTTACCTGAGTCAATTTATAACCTGACTGGTGTTATTCCATTTACCGAAACGATTTTCCTTTGGCAATCAATTGCAATGACCATTATTTTAGTGATTGTTTCAATCGCTATTGCATATTGGTCTGCCCCAAAAGGCAATAGCGTTAAAACCATTGATAGTTTTGATGTGCAATTTGAAGAAGAAAAAACAAATGAAGCAAAATCTACTCGTCCGGGCGATTGGTTAGAAAATTCGCCTATCTTAACGATTATTGTAGTGGCATTAGGCTTAATCTGGATGTTTTTTGAATTTTCAAAAAGTAATCCAATCATTGCTATTTCAAGCTTAAACACATACAACTTTGTATTTTTAATGCTTGGTCTAGCGTTACATGGCACACCTCGAAACTTCTTAAATGCTGTTGCAAAAGCAGTTCCAGCCGTATCAGGAATTTTAATTCAGTTCCCTTTGTACGGAAGTATCGCTTTTATTATGACCCAAGCTTTAAATAGTCAGGATTTATCGCTTTCTCATTATGTTGCCGATTTTTTCGTTTCAATTGCGTCAAAAGAAACCTTTGCGATTGTGATGGGAGTTTACTCTGCGGTACTTGGATTCTTTGTTCCTTCAGGTGGTGGAAAATGGATTATTGAAGCCCCATATGTTATGCAAGCGGCAAATGATTTAAAGGTTCATTTGGGCTGGTCTGTACAAATTTATAATGCAGCCGAAGCTTTACCAAATTTAATTAACCCATTCTTTATGCTTCCAATGTTAGGTATTTTAAAACTAAAAGCAAAAGATGTGATTGGGTTTACAGTCACTCAGCTCGTTGTGCATTTTCCATTAGTTTTATTCTTGCTGTGGTTCTTTGGTAGAACGCTCAGTTACACCCCTCCAACTTTTTAATTTAGTGGCGCCTTTGGTTTAGGCTAAAGGCAAATTTAGCAAAAACACCAATAAGAGATATTAAGATGAGTTCAATTGTTATAGTTTCAGGTAGCCGTACTGCAATGGGTGGTTTTCAGGGCAGTTTATCTTCTCTAACCGCTCCAGATCTTGGCGCTGCTGTCATCCGTGAATCGATCCAACGTGCAGGCGTTAAACCTGAACAAGTAGATGAAGTTATTTTTGGTTGTGTACTCAGTGCCGGTATTGGCCAAGGCCCTGCTCGTCAAGCAATGCGTAAAGCTGGTGTACCTGATCATGTTGGTGCAGTTACCATTAATAAACTGTGCGGCTCTGCTATGAAAGCAGTATTAATGGCATCGGATACTTTAAAAGCAGGCAGTGCAAATATTATTGTGGCTGGCGGCATGGAATCTATGACCAATGCACCTTATATTTTGCCGAAAGCTCGTGGTGGTTACCGTATGGGCCACGGCGAAATTAAAGATCATATGTTTTTAGATGGCCTTGAAGATGCTGAAACAGGTCGTTTAATGGGTTCTTTTGCTCAAGACATGGCAAACACCAAAGGCTTTACCCGTGAGCAAATGGATAACTTTGCGATTTCTTCACTTAAAAAAGCACAAACCGCGATTGCAGAAGGTTACTTCAAAGAAGAGATCGTTCCTGTTGAAGTAAAAACACGTAAAGGTGTCGAAGTTGTTGATCAAGACGAGCAACCATTAAAAGCTAATCTTGAGAAGATCCCAACATTGCGCCCTGCTTTTAGTAAGGATGGTACAATTACAGCAGCGAACTCAAGCTCGATTTCTGATGGTGCTGCTGCATTAGTACTTACTACTGAAGAATATGCTCAAAGCCATGGTTTAAATACGTTAGCAAAAATTGTTGCAACTTCTACTCACTCGCAGCATCCAAGCGAATTTACAATTGCTCCAATTAGTGCAATTCAAAAAGTGCTTGAGCGTGCTGGTTGGTCAGTTGATGAAGTAGATGCTTGGGAAATTAATGAAGCTTTTGCAATGGTAGCAATGGCACCAATTCATGAGCTAGGAATTGATGAAGCTAAAGTGAACGTACATGGTGGCGCTTGTGCTTTAGGCCATCCAATTGGCGCTACGGGTTCAAGAATTATCCTTTCTCTCATTTATGCATTAAAACGCTTAGGTAAAAAGAAAGGTGTTGCTGCCCTATGTATTGGTGGCGGTGAAGCAACTGCTGTTGCAATTGAAATCTAATTAAAAAATAAAAGAAGATGTAAGGACTTTCCTTGCATCTTCTTTTTATAAATAAAATTCTTAAGCTGTTTTAAATAGCTCATAGCAAGTTTGACGGAACCATTTATGGCTACTCTTATGGTGACAAGACATATGCCAATGTTGCTTAACGTCATAAGTTGGAAAATCAAGCGGTGCTGGTAAAATCTGTAAATTCTCTCTAACCAATAAAACTTGGCTTAAATAATATGGAACAGTGGCAATCGCATCTGTTTCCTGAACGACTAAACCTACCCCTAAGTAACTTGGTAATCGAATCAAAATGTTTCGATCCAACCCTTTATTTTGCAGCTCGTTTTTAATGTGATAGTGCCCAATCCCTGCATCAATATCGATATGATATTCACGCATATAATCTTCTAAAGTAAAGTTATTCGGGTCTAAACGCGGGTGGCTTTTTGAGCTAATCACGACATAGTGTTGACGGAAAAACTTCTGTTGATAAAAACCTTCTTCTAATTGGGGCAAGAAACCTATCGCCAAATCAATTTCACCATTTGCCATTTGATAGCTGGTTTCTGGCGTAATCGGTCTAATATTTAAACGAATGAGAGGTGCTTTTTCTTTTAAATAGTTAGTTAACTGAGGTAATAAAACCAAATGTGATACATCAGTCATTGCAATGGTAAACAGCTGATCTGAGGTCAATGGATCAAAATTAACATTAAAGTTATTAATACTTTCAACTTTATCAATAACTTCACTAATAAGAGGGAAAATCTGCTTTGCAAGTTCGGTCGGAATCATTTCATTTCCAACTCGAATAAACAAAGGATCATTAAAATGTTGGCGAATTTTGTTTAGACCGTTACTTACACTCGGCTGTGTTAAACCAATAGCATCTGCAGCCATTGAAACACTTTTGAACCGATAAATATGATAAAAAATATTTAATAATCTACTGTCTAGATCAAACAAAATTGTCTCCGCTTGGACTCAATAATCCAGTGAAATAAGTTCAAAAGCAGGCAGAAATAATAGAAAGATTTCTATACCCTACTTTTGACTTATTGAAATTTACTCTAAATTAGCAAAGAACTTAGACGAGGGGCAATGCTTTATAATGCCTTTCATCGTAAAGACCCAAGCATAATCTACTTATTTGATTAATTTATATATAAATATCGTGTACTTCATCTTGCGAATGAGTATGCGTTATTGTTCTTGCTGGGCTTTAAAACCATTCCATATTTGTTGTACCGATTTATTATCACTCAAATTATTTTTGAAGATATAAATATCTTGGGCAAGGCAATATTCTTGCTGATCTAAAATAACCAATTTTCCAGCTGCAAGGTCTTCTTCAACGTTAATTTTCGGAATCCATGCTACTCCTAAACCCTGTAAAACCAGTTCTTTTAAGTTAGTCGCATTGTCCGTTTCATATAACGTTTTATAAACAAGTTTACCTTCTATCAGTTGGTCTACCAGTTTTCTTAAGTAAGCGTGTTTGCTATAGGCAAGCAAAGCAAAATTACTTTGTATTGTATGTTTAGGACTATGGTCAGGCTCAGTGGCAGAAACTGGAACAATAACTGTTTCAGCAATTTTAATACCACTTAAAATATCATCTCCAACTTTTCTAATATTGCTTTTATCTGCATAGCAAATCATGAAATCACAGGCACCTTCTTTTAACAAAGACAGGCCTTCTCCACTATTCGTTGCGACAATTTCAATTTTTAAATCACGAATAAGAGTAGGAAATTTCTTTAAAAATGTTGTTAAAAAACCTGAAGCTAATGAATGAACAACACAGAAACGAATGGTAGATTCAGTTTCATTTTTAATATTTTTGATGAGTTTTGCGGTCTCCTCTACCTGCTTTTCAATGTTTTTAGACATGACTAACAAAATTCGTCCAATGTCGGTAAATTCGATATTGTTCTTGTTGTTTCTAATGATGACTTCCGCGCCAATCATTTCTTCAATTTGCTGAATTCTTCGAGTAAATGCAGACTGACTAATAAATCTTTTCTCTGCTGCTTTTGAGATTGAACGTTCACGTTCTAATGTGAGGAGATCCTCTACCCAACGCACTTCTAAATTCATCTTATCTATTCCCTTTTAGATTTATAATTTTATTAATTGATATTTTTGGGAAATAGCATGAATAAATGTAGTGATGAATAAAAATGGTAAAACATAGGGAGTACCTGCAAAAATGCGAGAAGAGAATGGACAAAGCCAAACTATGAAAATGAAGTATTTAATAATTCTGACATAGAAAAGAAAATAAGAAAATAATAGGTTTTGTTTTAACACGTTAAGAGATGAACATAAGTTCGACTCAACTAAAAAAATATTTGAAATCAATAAATAAAAAAATCATCATAAAAATAAATAAAGTATTTGAATAAGATAAGTTTTAGAAATAAGTATAGGTCTTTATTTAATCATTTCATGGATAAAAAAAGTCCGCACCTTGGGGAAGAATGCGGACTGTGAACTGTTTCAATAACCAATCCTTAGGTTATTGATTAAATTTTTTAGACTCTTAAATTAATATACTATTCCACTATAAAAAGTATTTAAAAAATCTAGTCTTATATCTCGTCTACTCTGCTTAATCACAAAAACAAGAGAATTATTATTTACTCTTGCAATAGATCGGTAAGGTAATAATTGATGAGTAAATGATTACCTTACCTCATTTCAGGATTTAAGCAGTAATAATAATTAATTGTATTTCATACAATATTTAAGAAGAGTATAAGATAAAAAGACAATTCCGACTATTATACTAAAGTATCTATAGACGGGCACATAGTACATTAAATCTTCACTAAGAACGATGACTTATAGTCGTGCTGATCTATAAAAGATGAACTAATATTCACCAATTAAGTAGTATAACTTTCTTGAAATTTCAACCATCATGTTTGAAGTATATTGACTGATTTCAAATATCTGTTTTTTCTGCGGGTTAAATACCATGTTGTCTTTTTCATCACTAAAAAAAACGTAAGTTGTGTATTTATCCATGTGATGAATATGCTCTTTCAAGCTTAGTTTTTCACCAGAGTTAGGGTCATATGCAATAAACTTCATTCTCATGCATTTGTCTCTTTACAGCGCTTACATCTTAATAAAATTTCAGTCAAAAGATTATTTAATAAACAATAATCTTTATTGCCTCAGTTATTGATACGATGCAGTGGGAGTATTTCGTTTTGCTTTTTGAATAGATAGTTCAGCATTCTTAATCGATTGCTGAGCTTCTTTAAGCATGTGTGAACTTTTGGTCTCAGTTTTTTCTTCATTTCCTAACAGGATATAGCAAGCAAAACTTCCCAATATTAATAAAGCAGCAGTTACTTTTAACATAAACTTAATAAATCAAAATTTTCTGTATTATATGTATTTTTATGTGAAATGCATCACAATTTTATTAAAATTTATTAAACATAGCTCATTATTTGTTTATTAAAATTAATATTCACATGAAACTTCAATTAATTTAATGGTCTTTGTGAATAGAAATCATTGTTTAGCTGGCTGCAGAATTTTTTAATTTGTCTGCTCTTTAGTGACTTATCCTTCATTAAAAAAACAATATAAATTATTGAATATATTTAATTTTATTAAAATTTTATTTTCTAGAAATTCTCAACTATTCCCTATTCATTTTAGTAGAGCTCAATTGTTATTATGCAAAAAATGCATAATTGCTTTAATAAATGCATTAGAAGTGAAGCATTTCGAATTCTAAGATGAATCATCTTAACTAATTCGAAGTTTAATGATGAACGCTGATATTACTACCCGTATTGAGAAGGATCTTATTGGTCATCGAGAAATCAACAATGACCATTATTACGGAGTTCAAACATTACGTGCTTTAGAAAATTTCAACTTAACAAATAGCAAAGTTGGAAATTTCCCTAATTTAATTAAAGCATTAGCTATGGTTAAACTAGCTTGTGCTGAAGCAAACTATAATCTTAAAAGCTTAGATCAAACTAAATTTGAAGCGATTGAATACAGCTGTAATCAGCTTATTCGTGGTAATTTCCATGACCAGTTCCCGATAGACATGATGCAAGGCGGTGCTGGTACTTCGACTAATATGAATGCAAATGAAGTATTGGCAAACGTTGCTCTAGAATATATGGGACATGCAAAAGGTCAATATCAATACTTGCATCCAAATAACGACATTAATATGTCGCAGTCAACAAATGACGTATACCCTACTGCAATTCGTTTAGGTTTATTACTTAGCTTAGATGAATTAAATCTTCCATTTAACAATTTGATTCTTAGCTTCTTGAACAAGTCTCAAGAGTTTGCGCACATTTTAAAAATGGGCCGTACTCAGTTACAAGATGCTGTGCCTATGACATTAGGTCAAGAGTTTGGTGCTTTTGCGGTAACCTTACAAAAAGACCTTGAGCAAATTAATACGCTTATTCCAAATGTTTTAGCTTATATGAACCTTGGTGGTACGGCGATTGGTACGGGAATTACTACTGAATATAGTTACCGTGAACTTGCGATTCAAGCACTTGGAAAAATCTCTGGTAAGAAAATTAAGTCTGCTCCTGATCTAATCGAAGCAACTTCAGATATGGGTGACTTTGTTCTTTTATCTGGTTTATTAAAGCGTACTGCAACTAAACTTTCAAAAATTGCCAATGACTTGCGTTTACTTTCAAGTGGTCCACGTACTGGCATTAATGAAATTAACTTAGAAGCGCGTCAACCGGGTAGTTCGATTATGCCGGGTAAAGTAAACCCAGTTATTCCCGAAGCGATGAACCTTGCTTGCTTCCAAATTATTGCAAATGATTTGGCTGTAACTTTAGCTGCTGAAGCGGGCCAATTACAGTTAAATGCAATGGAACCACTTATTGCATTCAAACTGTTTGAATCGATGGACTTGCTTGGTAAAGCAATGGCGATGTTCCAAAGTAAATGTATTGATACGATTACGGCGAACCCTGAACACTGTAAAGCTTTAGTTGAAAACTCAATTGGTATTGTGACTGCACTTAACCCATACCTAGGTTATGAAACTACAACTCGTATTGCTAAAACTGCAAACGAAACTGGGCAAAGCGTATTGGCTTTAGTTCAAAATGAAGGTTTATTATCAGCACAAGTGCTTGATGAGATCTTGTCGATTAATAATATGGTTAAACCAAAAATGTCGGCTTAATTCCTGAAAGTAAAAAAGGAGCTTTTATAAGCTCCTTTTTTATTTGTTCTATATTTTAAAAACTGAAAGTTGTAGAGAACTGGGCTGTACGTGGATTACCCAAGAATAGATAGTCATCACCCATAAATGCACCCACATCACGCCAATATGTCTTATTAAATAAGTTATCAATATTGAATCTGAAGGTCGTGTCATGCCCAGCAAAATTTGTTTTATAGGCAGCACCAATATTAAAGACGCTATAGCCACCTACTTTTGCAGTTCCCTCTTTGTTTGCATATTTACTGCTACTGTATTGCATACCACTGAGTAATCTTAACCCTTCAACAGAAGGTACTTTATAAGATAACTGCACAGTTGCGCGGACTTTCGGAACATTTTGAGTTTGATAACCTTTGTAGCTGTCATTATCAATATCAACAAGACGAGATTTGGTATAGGTAACGCCAGAGCTTAAGTCGAGTGTATCGGTTAAGGCACCTGTTAAACCTAATTCGACACCTTGATTGTGTTGTTCACCTTGCTCAATAAAATCTGGAGGACTATCAATATTAATCTTGCTGTATTGATTGTCTTGTTTTAAATCAAAAATAGCTGCTGTTAACAAGAAGTTGCGTATTTGTTGCTTAATACCAAGTTCATATTGTTTAGAACTTCTAGGTGATAGTACTGAAGGGCCTATATTATTTTTAATATTATTTGTATACCACGGAGCTTCGCCACCGTCTGATAAACCTTTAGCATATGAAGCATATAGATTAGTCGTAGCAGTTGGGCTATACATAAGTGCTAATTGTGGCAAGAATTTGTTTAAATCCGTATCACGGCTTTGCTGCCCACCTGAATTATAAGCTTGCTCATCAAGGTGAATAAGTTTCCCACCCAATAAAGATGACCATTGATCGTTAAATTGAACTCGGTCAGATATAGTAAATGCAGTCTGATCGCTTTCTAAAGCTTTATAATAGTTTCTCAAATCAACCTGAGCAGGTACATAATCCTTTGTTTCTTCATAAATGTTACCTGTTCCGATAGGATCAAGCTCCATCGAGTTGGAATTGTAGCGCTTCAATGTTTTATAAGTATGTTGTATTTCAAAAGCTACTTGATGCTGAATGTTGCCAGTATTGAACTGACCATTTAACCCAGCAGCAAACTGATTAGTTATACGTGTGTCATCTGGACTACGAAAATCGTAAATACCATAATTACCCTGTTTATCAAAAGTATTGCCCAAGCCGGTAACTTCACAAATGCTGCTATAACATCCCCATGGGAAAGCACTATTATCATCAATCACAACACGGCTTTGAGACGCACTTAAGCTACCATTCCATTGATCGTTAAATGCATATTGATATTTTAAACTCGCATTTACACTGTTATTTACAACAGGCTTACTCCAAGACTGGTAACCCAATAAACGGTCTTGATCTACATTTGTTGGTACTTCTTGCCCATCAAGCAGTTGATAGCCCGGTACAGAGCGTTGACTTTGACGTTGAGCTTCAATATCAAACAGTAAGTTAGAGCGATCATTAATTTTCCAGTCTAAAGCAACTGAACCAAACTCACGTTTACCATTTGCGTGATCAACGTTTGGGTGGATACTTTCATGCGCTAAATTAACGCGATAACCAAAATTGTCATTAACAAAGCCGCCTACATCCGTTGCCAGTGTATAGCCGCCTTCTGAATTTGCCTCGACCGTAATAGTTTTAATATCGGCAGGTCTTTTGGTCACGTAGTTAACCACACCACCGGGTGTAGACATTCCACTTTGAATCGCAGAAATACCTTTTAAGATTTCAACTTGCTCTTTATTTTCTAAAGCTACATTTTGCTCGCCACGTATACTATGACCATTAATGAGATAACTTGAACCTAAATCGAGTGCGAAACCACGAGCGACAAAGTTTGGATAATAGCCAATAGCAGCGTAGCCATCGCCTAGCGATGAATCATTTTTAATAACATCGGTCAGTGTTTTTGCGTGTTGGTCTGCTATGCGCTCAGAGGTAATGGTGGTAATAGATGCAGGGACTTTCTTTACATCACCAGTTTGAAAACCAGATAAACTCACTTTTTTAGACGTATATAGTGCATCATTATTTTGTGTAGCGTTCACTGTAATGGTTGGGAGCTGCGAAACCTCCGCTTCATTTGCATAGACGACAGATGTTATGAGTGCAATAGATGAAGCCAATGCTGTTTTAGAGCATGTCATGAAGTGAAGATTTAACGAACGTCTTTCCATTGAATAACTACCTGCCATACCGTGCATAATTTAAAGCGCTAGAAATAAGTGCTGAGCCGATTTTTAGCCACGCAAGAATACAGCTACATATATTGAGAAACAACATATTCTGTATTTTTTCGATTAAGTGAATTTAGTTCGACTTTTTTCAACTTATCATTCTATGAATTTCATTTATTTTCTTAGGAATTGATACTATAACTTTTTAAGTATTATCAAATATTCAAAATACACTTAAGCTCAAAATGGCACTTAAAAGGAGAAACAGAATAGAAAAATACTGGTATTAAATTAGCTTACTGATTTTAAAAACAATTAATTATTCAGTTAAATAAAAGGAAGTGTTCGATCATTGGTAAAAATCTCTTTAAATCGAACAAAAGGACGTAATCTCACTAGAATCGAATTTTAAAATTAGAAAAAATGAATGGTTAGGAATTCTAAGGACGTGCTCAGGGTTGAGTGATTTTTAAAAAGTTCATTCTATTTTCTGTTTAGCCCACCTAAAAAGTTCCTAGTTTTTGTCTACAAAGTGATGGAAGTGATATGACATATACTCAGGAAGAAAAACGTAGCAGGATACGTGGGATTGTAGGCGCAGCCTCTGGTAATTTAGTCGAATGGTTTGATTTTTATATTTATGCAGTATTTGCTGCTTACTTTACTCAAGCTTTAACCGCGCCAGATATGGATAGCACAACCAAGTCTATTTATGTTTGGGGGGTGTTTGCCGCAAGCTTCTTTATGCGTCCGATTGGAAGCTGGTTATTTGGTCGTATTGCAGATCGACATGGCCGAAAGAAGTCGATGATCATATCAATTTGTCTGATGGCTTTAAGCTCCTTTTTATTTGCAGCTTTGCCTACTTATGATCAAGTCGGTTTATTTGCCCCTTTTCTGTTACTCCTTGTTCGTTTACTTCAAGGCTTATCAGTGGGTGGTGAATATGGCGCCGTTGCCACTTATATGAGTGAATTAGGCTTAAAAGGTCAGCGTGGTTTTTACTCATCTTTCCAATATGTCACCCTCTCTGGTGGTCAATTGCTTGCAAGCTTACTGGGCGTTATTTTGTTGACGTTCTTAAGTGAACAACAATTACATGATGGCGGCTGGCGTATTCCATTTGTTATTGGTGGTATCGCAGCAATCTTATCTTTGCTTGCACGTAGTCGTTTAGAAGAAACGCTTTCTCATCAAGACAGCGAACGAAAAGAGTCTGGTAGCTTAAGAGAACTCTTTAAAAAGCACTGGAAAACCTTTTTATTGGTGGTTGGATACACTTCTGCTGGTTCATTAACATTTTATGTAGAGACTGTTTATTCAAAAACCTATTTAACCAATTTAGGGATGGACGGAAAAACCGTTGGTTATATCATGACCTTTGCCCTATTTGTCTATATGTGTGCTCAACCTGTATTTGGTGCAATTTCAGACCGTATTGGGCGACGCTCTTCAATGTTAGCATTTAGCTTATTGTCCGCCATTTTTATTTATCCCGTCATGGTGATCGGGATGCGTGCCTATATAGATTCTCCAATCATCATTACATTGCTACTCATCTTTATGATGATGTTACTCAGCTTCTATACTTCTATTAGTGGTTTGGTAAAAGCTGAAATGTTCCCACCTCACGTACGCGCACTCGGGGTAGGATTTTCATATGCAGTAGGTAATGCGCTGTTTGGTGGTTCTGCACCTTCGGTTGCTTTGCAATTCAAAGCTGCCGGAATCGAAAACACCTTCTTTATATATGTCATTGTCATGCTGATTATCTGTTTCTTGTGTAGCCTTGCGCTTCCGAAAAAACCAGATTATTTAGAACATGATCATTAATTAAATAAGATGCCTTCTGCCCCAAGCAGAAGGCATCTTTTAGCTCTTAGCAAATTCTTTTAAAAAAGCCCACGGAAAAATCCCTTTATCATGCCCATCGCTAAAGCAAATTTGGGCACCATAACCTTGATCAAACATAGCTGTCACTTCAACATTTTGATGTTCTATTTTAATTTGTTTAATCCGCTTCGCTCGGCAAAAGCCACATGGGCAAATTTCCCTTAAACTTTGATGACTCAGACATACGCTTGAGCCATCGGTCCATATAAAGTGAACCTGCTTATTTATAATGTCGACACGGATATCAGGTCTGGTTTGCATACTTCACCTCACCAATTTGATTTAATCCAATACGAATCGCTTTTCGTACTTCAGGATCCGGATCATTTTGATGTTGTTCCAATAACTTCTGAGCTTCTGATGTGCCGATTTCGCCGAGTGCTAAAGCGACTTCTTTACGCAAGTTACTAATTTCATGCTTAAAGTTATCAGACAAATGAGCTACTGCCAGATGCGATTTGAGTAGTCCCAAGCTCCGTACTGCTGCAATTCGTACTTGCCAATACAGGTCTGATATAGCATGAATTAAAGGAGCTTCGAGCTGAACAATACCTAATTTTCCAATCGTGAGCGCAGCTTCCACTCTTAGTTGCCAACTTTCCGAAGTTAAAGAATGTTGAAGTGCTTGGATGACTTCAGTTGATATACTCTGACTATAAGCCAAACCACCTGTTGCAATACGGCGGACCTCATCATCTGTATCTGTTTCTGCAATTTTTGCCAATATCGTAATCGCTTGGTCTTGTTGTAACCAACTTAATGCACTGACTGCCTCACGGCGCACAAATGCATTTTTATGGTGTACTAAAGCAGATATCTCATCAAATAATTGCTGTGGTCGTAAAGGTTTTAAAGCACGTAAAATTGCACTAAGAGCAAAAGTATCCGTATGCTTTAAATAAGGCGCAAGGATTGGGGCTGATGCCGGATTTTTCACTTCACTTAAACTTTGACTGGCAGTTTGTTTCACATTCAGATCAACATCAAATAAGGCTTGCGCCAATACTTGCAAACTGGTTGGATCTTCCCAACTTTCTAACTTTTTTGCTGCCTCTTGACGAACTAAAGCTGAAGAATCGTGTTGTAGTGCTGCATGCAGCCACGGAAGTAAATCCGGATTTTCTTCATCACCAATATTCATTAAAGCGACAAAGCGGATCTTTTCATCTACATGATTGAGCTGCGCAAGAAATTCCTGATTATATTCATCGATATCATCTAAAGCTTGATAATAAAAACTCATTCGTATTCCTTAATTTGTGATTTCTTTCCAAGCCCTAATGGATTTAAACGGCTTAACTCTTCTTGTTGAGTGGCTTCTTTTAACGTTTGGATGCAATGTTTTTTAATGGCTGTAAATTCACTACTTGTTACAAGCTCAACATCTCGTGGACGTTCAAACTTAAGCGGAATTTCTTCAATAATTCGCCCTGGTCGATGGCTCATAATCAACACTCGATCGGCTAAAAAAAGTGCCTCATCAATATCGTGGGTAATAAATAAAACCGACGTTTGAATTTCTTGCCAAATTTCGAGTAATAGCATTTGCATTTTTAGACGAGTTTGAGCATCTAACGCACCAAAAGGCTCATCCATTAATAAAATGCGAGGTTGATTAATCAGTACTCTCGCAATTTCAACTCGTTGCTGCATGCCACCAGAAAGTTCAGCTGGAAATTTATGTTCAAAACCTTTAAGTCCGACCAGATCAATCATTTTCTGAGCTTGTTCAATACGCTTTTGTTTAGCGATGCCTTTCATTTTTAAACCAAAGGCAATATTTTCGAGCACGCTTTTCCACGGAAATAAGGTATGTTGCTGAAACACCAAACCTCTATCTGGATGAGGTTCAAATATCGATTCATCATCGACCGTTAAAGACCCAGAACTAATCGGTAAATGCCCTGCCAAAGCACCTAATAATGTTGATTTACCGCAACCCGACGGGCCAAGTAGACATATAAACTCGCCCGGTTGTATTTCGAAATTAACCCGATCTAATGCCTGAAAACGATTTTTAGCTTGTCCTAAATGTAGAGATAGATTTTGAATACGTACATGGCCTTGTGTAATTGACATTTTAAGACTTCCTTAGTTGATACCATGGAGTAAATTGGTTTCCAATCACACGCACCAATGTACTGCTAAACATACCTAACGCTCCTATTAGCACCATGCCAACCACGATATTGCTATAGTTTTGCAAGGTGAAAGACTCCCATGTGAAGTATCCAATTCCGTGTTGTCCAGAAATCATTTCCGCAGTCACTAAACAGAACCAACAAGTGCCCATTCCAATAGATAAACCCGTAATAATGTTCGGTAATGCGCCCGGAATAATGACTTCATGAATAATGGCAAGATCAGAAGCACCCAGACTTTTCGCTGACGCAACGAGCCTTGGGTCAACTGCACCAACGCCATGTACGGTGTTTAATAAAATTGGAAATAAAGCCCCAATAAAGGTAATAAAAATCATAGACGCTTCTGAGGATGGAAAAATCAGAATTGCTAAAGGAATCCATGCAACTGCTGGTATTGGACGTAATACTTCTAATGGTGGCATTAGAAAGGCAGCCAGTTTTTGGTAACGTCCTGCCAACAAACCAATACCTACACCAATTAGAGCCGCAAGCACAAAACCAATCACTACACGAAACACGCTGGATTCAACATGTTCAAACGCAGTGCTAAGTTGAAAGAAAGCCCATAATGCATGAATGACATCTAAAGGTGTTGGTACATTGCTAAAGTTCACAAAGCCTAAATTTATTTTAAACTGAGCAAGTCCTTGCCAAATTGCTATCCAAAAAGCTATAGATGTAAAAGCAATGGCATAGTGTTTTAAATGCGCCGGATATGACCTTAATTGCTGGAAAAATTTAATCAAAAATGTACTTTGGTTTTTAGGTTTTGTTTGGACTAAACTACTCATTCGTCACCTCCTGCTCATTAGGTAAGACAACACATCAGCTCTGTGTTACAAGCTGAATAGTTTTAAAGTCATATACTTTTCCACCCTGTTGTTTAGCCCATTTTTCAGCATCATCTTTTAATAAAAAGGCTTGAATTTGTCCTGCTTTGTCTGTGGCATACCATGCCAGATTGGCAAGTAACTTAATGTCGGACTGATGATCTTGGCTATAAACCACACGCACCGTTTTTCCAGCTGCTTGAACTTTCTTTAAATCAGAAAAAGCATGCTCAGGTGTTTCATAGCTACGCACTTTTTCTTCACCCTGTACCCAAATTTGAGTTACCCGATCAAATGTTTTGATGGGTTGGCCCGTTAAAGCGTCATTGGCAACCAAAGGTGATTTTGCATAGTCGGCCAGTTGCTGGCTGTAATTAAGTCCAGATGCTTGAAATGCGTCCTTAATATATTGGTCATCAATAAATTTATTTACATCAAGCGTACCGTCGTTTTTGCCTAAAACTTTTAAGGTGTCTATCGCAATTTGAGTCGCTTTTCGATATTCAGGTTTCCAAGTTAAGTCACGAGTCTGCAGACCTAAAGGGCCATGAAATAGATAAACAACTTCGGCAGGAATACCTGTTTTTTCAGCAATAAGTTCACTATATTTTTCTGGTTGTTCCCGAATCAAACGATTCGCTTCAATAGTTGCTTGTAAATAAGCTTTTATGACTTCGGGATGCTGCTGTGCATAATCCTTGCTGGCAAGCGAACCATGAAATGTCGGTGATTTTGCTTGTGAACCATCATAGATTTTTTTGGCAAAACCTTGGTAAGCAAATAACTCTCCAAATGGTACGAAGTCAGCATGTGCAGCAATTTTATGACTTTTTAATGCAGGCCCTGCCACTTCTGGCGCCTGAGCAATCACTTTAATATCTTTATCAAGTTGCCAGCCTTCAGCTTGAATTGCTCGTAGCAACAGTCCATGAGCAGTTGAGGCAAAAGGTACGGAAATGGTTTGTCCTTTTAGTTCTTTGAGTGATGTTACTTTTGAATCAATTGGAACAACAATCGCATTACCGCTACCATTAATACTGCCTGACAATGGGGCTAAAAATATGCTTTCTTTCCCAGCTTTTTTAAATGCCGCTAAATTATTAACCGCGGGAAAGTCCGCCATTGCTCCCAAGTCTAAACGCCCAGCCACCATTTCACTGGTAAGTGGTGCACCAGAGGTAAAGTTTTTCCATTGAATGTCATATTTAACGTGTTTGTATTTACCATCTTTAGGCAAATATTTTGGTAATAAATTCAATTCACGAATGAGCAGCCCACCTGTTGCACAGTTAATGGTCGTGTCTTGTGTACCAATGGCGACCCGCACAGTTTCTGTTTTACTGCCGCACCCCAAAGTGCCGAGTACCATGGCACCAATTAAGCTACTGAGTAATAGTTTTTTATTGATCAATTTATTTTGTCTCATGTTGAGTATTCCAAATTAATTATTTGAGTAGGTATGGGATATTTACTTTGACTGCATCTGTTGGGCAGTCCTTTTCACAAGGCATGCAGTACCAACATTCATCAAACTGCATGAAAGCTTTTTGAGTTGTTGGATCGATTGCCAATAAGTCCATTGGACAAACATCTACACAGACAGTGCATCCTTTATCAGCAATACATTTATCTTCATCGATAATGACGGGTGCGACAGTACGGTGCTGTACTTCTTTAAAAATAAAAGCCATGATTTGAATTCCTGATTTATTTAGTCTGCTAGAGCAACATTTTTTTGAATGCGTAAACGGTCATACGACACAGCTTCATCTTGATTAATCGGAACCACATAAGGCTCGATTGGCTTTTTGAAACTGACCATGTTGCCGTGTTCATCTTTTTTCAAATGCGCGTGACAGAACCAATCCGAGTTATTTTTTTGAGGGAAATCTGCTCTATAGTGGTACAGTCCCCAGCGGCTTTCTTCTCTAAACAGTGAAGCTCTTGCTGCCATTTCAGCACAGTCTCGAATAAAAGAAACTTCAGTGGCACGCATCAGCTCATGTGGGTTTCTTGCAGAAATTCGCTTAATATCCTGTTTAATTTCTTCAAAACGCTTGAGCCCAATTTCCATTTTTTGGCGAGTTTTAGGCGGTTGCAAATAGTCATTTACAAAACGGCGCAGCTTATATTCCACTTGTTCTGGAGGTAAACCTTCTGAGCAATCCAGTGGCGCAAATATTCGAGCTTTTTCTGCTTCTATTTCACTTTGGTTTAATTCGCTATCTTCAATTGCATTCACATATTGCGCGGCATTTACACCCGCAAACCATCCGTAGGTAAATGCACCAAGCATATAGTTATGAGGTACAGCCGCCATATCGCCAGCACTGTATAATCCTTTAACTGAAGTCTCAGCTTTTTCATTGACCCATACGCCAGAAGCGCTGTGCCCGCTACAGAAACCAATTTCTGAAATATGCATTTCCACCATATCTTGACGGTAATTGGTTCCTCGGCCCTCATGAAAACGTCCACGGCTTGGGCGCTCATTGGTATGCAAGATTTCTTCGATGGTTTGAATGGTTTCTTCGGCCAGATGATCTACTTTTAAATAAACAGGACCATTACCACTTTCCAGTTCTTGGTAAAACTCCCACATCATTTGACCACTCCAGTAGTCACATTCAATGAAACGTTCACCTTTACTGTTAGCGGTATAACCTCCTAAAGGACCAGTCACATAGGCACAAGCCGGACCGTTATAGTCTTTAATCAATGGATTAATCTGGAAGCATTCTAAGTTAGCAAGCTCAGCACCTGCATGGTATGCCATTGCATAGCCGTCACCTGCATTGGTTGGGTTTTCATAAGTGCCCATTAAATAGCCGGAAGCTGGCAAACCTAAACGCCCTGCGGCACCACAACATAAAATGGCAGCTTTCGTTTTAATGACATAAAAGTCACCACTACGACAGTCAAAACCAAGTACACCATTGATTGCACCTTGCTCATTTTTTAAAAGCTTCGTGGTGACAATCCGATTATTAATTTTGACTTGAGCACGCTTTAATTGACGGTATAAAACTTTTTTAACGTCATGACCTTCAGGCATAGGTAAAACATATGCCCCCATGTGGTGTACTTTTTTTACTGCAAATTCGCCGGTCTCATCTTTTTCAAACTTAATGCCCCATTGATCGAGCTGTTGAATGGTTTTGAAACTATGCTTCGCATATGCATATACAGTGGTTTGGTTAACTACCCCATCATTGGCAATCGTAATTTCTTTGGTGTACTGCTCAGGTGTTGCGTAGCCCGGAATGACAGCATTATTCAGTCCATCCATTCCCATTGAAATCGCCCCACTACGTTTTACATTCGCTTTTTCAATGAGCAAGACTTTTAAATTCGGGTTTTCTTGTTTGGCTTTAATCGCAGCCATTGGCCCTGCAGTTCCACCACCAATCACCACAATATCGAACTCAAGATATTTAGTTTCCATTGAATATTCCTTATTTTTATTTGAGTTATTAACGATGAATACGTAAACGGTACTGGAAGGTATCGCCCGAGAAATAGAGATATTCATAGTCAATAGGTTGGCCATTTGCGTTATGAGTCAAACGTTCGACCCGTAATACCGGAGTTCCGATTTCGACTTGTAACAAAGCCGCTAATTCTTCATCCGCTACCGTGGCATCAATACTTAAATCCGCATGTCCCAAAGGAATATCGCACTCTTGCTCTAATGCCTTGAAAATATCGGTTGTACGTAAATCAATCGCTTTCTCTTTAAGTTTCGAACCAATATGTTCTGGCAAATAAGTCAACTCATACGACACTGGCTGACGGTTGAGTAAACGAACACGTTGAATTTCATAAACATTGGCTTTAACGGGTAACTTTAATTTGGGTACAACATGCATCGGGACTTGCTTAAGCTCGGCGGAGATGACACGGTTTAAAATTTCGTGACCAGCAGATGACATTGCTTCTGCAAAACCTTGCAAACTTGAAATGTTCTGGAACGTTTTTGGCTTACTTACAAAGGTCCCTTTACCTGGCACCTTAAAAATATAGCCTTCCAACTGTAATTGGTTAAGTGCTTGGCGAACTGTGATTCGGCTTACACCGAACTGTTCAGCAAACTCGTTTTCAGATGGAATTTGACTCAACACGGCATATTCACCATTTACAATTTTGTTAAGGATGAGTTCCCTTAACTGATCGTAAAGAGGCTTGTGATTTTTGGGATCTTGGGGTAGCTGGCTCACGGCTCACAACCTGTTATAACAACTTGAGCAAATAATGTTTAAAATGTTTCAGCTTTGGAAATAATTTAAAGCGATAACTTTAGTTAAAAAAATAATTTCATTGATTATCAATAAATTAATAAATAGTTATCTATAAAAGTTGAATGGTTATCATAAAAAATACATTTGTGTTTGTTATGCTATAAAACATACTCCGTTATGCCATAAACGTAAAAATTAATATTATTTTTTAGGGGATAATATGCAACAAAAACAATTAAATACCCCTGATGATTCAGTGGAACAAGTCACCTTCTGGCAAGCCTTCTTATTTTGGCTCAAGCTTGGTTTTATTAGCTTTGGGGGGCCAGCTGGACAAATCGCTGTGATGCATCAAGAACTGGTTGAACAAAAGCGCTGGATATCAGAAAAAAGATTTTTACATGCACTGAACTACTGCATGTTGTTACCCGGTCCTGAAGCACAGCAGTTAGCAACCTACATTGGTTGGCTTATGCATAGAACTGCGGGAGGATTGGTTGCAGGTATTCTATTTGTATTGCCCTCTTTATTTATTTTAATTGGGCTATCTTGGGTTTATATAAAATTTGGAGATGTGCCTGTTATTGCAGGTATTTTTTACGGGATAAAGCCTGCCGTCACTGCAATTGTCTTTCATGCAACTTACCGTATAGGTAGTCGTTCGCTTAAAAATAAGTTTTTATGGGCCGTCGCGATTGCAGCGTTTTTTGCCATTTTTGTCTTAAAGCTTCCTTTCCCGCTTATCGTTTTATCAGCAGGTATTGCTGGCTATTTAGCGAGTAAAAAGTACCCAGAACTATTTTCCTCCGCGGGTGGGCATAAAGCTAGTCAAAAAGATTATGGTCCGGCATATATTGATGATGATACCCCAACACCAGAGCACGCTAAATTCCATTGGTCACGGTTAGCCAGACTTATTTTTGTGGCAATCGCTTTATGGTTATTGCCAATTTTAGCTTTAGGCGCATATTTTGGATGGCATCATTCCTATACCCAAATGGCGTGGTTTTTCACTAAAGCTGCTTTGCTCACTTTTGGGGGCGCTTACGCAGTTTTACCTTACGTCTATCAAGGGGCAGTCAATCATTTTGGCTGGCTTTCACCTACGCAAATGATTGATGGTTTAGCTTTAGGTGAAACTACACCCGGTCCACTGATTATGGTGGTTGCCTTTGTTGGTTTTTTAGGAGGTGTTAATCATTCATTACTTGGGCCTGAACATCTATTTTTTGCTGGAGCGCTCGGTGCTGTCATTGTGACTTGGTTTACCTTTCTCTTTTCATTTGTATTTATTTTTGCAGGTGGTCCTTTTATTGAATCTACACACAATGAAATTAAGTTTACAGCACCACTCACTGCGATTACCGCGGCTGTGGTCGGTGTCATTTTAAATCTAGCATTATTTTTTAGTTATCACGTGCTATGGCCGCACGGTTTTTCCGGTCACTTTGATGTTATCTCGGCGATCATTACTGTGGCTGCATTTATTGCCTTATTCCGCTTTAACATTAATGTACTCTATGTCATTTTTGCATCAGCACTAATTGGTTTAGGTATTTATCTTTTATAAAAATGAGCCATGAGTCCTTTGACGTAACTGCGAAGGACTCATGCCATAAAACTGTTTAAAGCGATGGCTTAAATGGCTTGCTGAACTAAAACCACATACCAAAGCAATATCTTGTAAAGAAAGCTGAGATGACTGAATTAACCCTTTTGCCTTAGTTAAGCGTCTTTGCATGACATATTGATGAGGCGCCATATTCATGGATTGCTTAAACATATGAGCAAAATGGTATTCGCTTAAATTCACAACATTTGCCAAGTCTGACAAAGTGAGTGCTTGGTCTAAATGCCCTTCAATCCATTCCTGAATATATTTAAGTTTATGAGGAGCAAGGCCTCCTTTAATGGCAGGCTGTTGCCATTGAACACTACTGTATCTTCGAATTAAATGATTCAACAATAAACTGGCTGTAGTACTCATTTGTAAGTGGTTTGCTGAATCGCTCCAGTCACAATCTAATAGGAAAAACTGATATAACGCTCGAATCTTTTCGTCATCGTTAAAAACAACTTCGTTTAGTTCAATTTGATTGGGTTCTTTGTCCCATATTTTTTCGGCGACATCACGCAAATGTTGGTCGGTATAATACAAATGGACAAATTTAAGCCCACCACGTATATCCCAAGTCGACTCCTGATGCTCAGGCAATAAGCAAAAACGCCCCGGCCCACCGCCGTTTTTCCAACCCGCAGGTGTTTTTTGATAGCTTTCATAGCCATCTTGAATATATAGGCTTAGAGTGTGGTGATCGCTACAGACACTTACACGATCTTGCTGATTAGACCAAAATGCAAGTTGCATATTCTCATCAAGCACCACAGTTTCGTGAAGCTTGGCTTTAGATTGCTGTAGCTGTTCTAAAGTTTGATAGGCCATGCAAAATTAAAACGAATATCATTGAGCTTAAGTTAACCATATTCAGCAAAATTCAGCTAGTTCAGTCATATAAAAAACGCAAGATCTTGCATGTACAACACAAGAATATATACGTGAAAAATGAAGCATTCCTAGATACTTAAGCTTGGTAATCGAGGATGAACTTATGAATATTTTACTCTATGTTGCGGTGGTGTTGATTTGGGGGACAACATGGATTGGAATTGCCGTTCAAAGCCACTATGCAACACCCGTCGTCGCAATTTTATGGCGTTTTGCCATTTCAGCCTTATTACTGTGGGTTGTTTTACTATTTTCAGGAAAATTACAGCGAATTGCTTTAAAAGATCACTTGTTTTGTATGCTGCAAGGCCTTTGTGTTTTCGGCCTAAACTTTATTTGTTTTTATACTGCAGTTAAATATGTAAATAGCGGTTTAGAGTCTGTCATTTTTTCAATGGCTGTTTTCTTTAATGCCATTAATGCACTTATCTTTTTTAAGCAGAAACCTTCCCCAAACTTTGCACCAGCTGCACTTTTGGGCCTAAGCGGTATTGTTTTGCTGTTTTGGCATGACCTGATTAATAGCCAATTTAATGCACAGTTATTAATGGGTATCGGTCTGTGTGCAATAGGAACTTACGGTTTTTCTTTAGGGAACATGATTAGTGTTAGACACCAAAAACGTGGCTTAAATATTTTTTCAACAAATTGCTATGCCATGACTTATGGAGCATTGGTGATGTTAAGTCTAGCTTTATTTACTGGACAAGATTTAATGCCGCCGATGAATTTCCCATTTTTAAGTTCGGTACTTTACTTGGCTGTATTTGGTACGGTTATTGGGTTTTCAGCTTATTTTTCTCTGGTTGGGCGAATTGGTGCAGCCAAAGCAGCATATAGCACGTTACTCTTCCCTTTAGTTGCTTTAACAGTTTCTACTTTCTTTGAAGGATATGTATGGACTTTAAATGCTGTATTTGGAATTTTACTCATCTTACTTGGTAACTATCTAATGTTCAGTAAGTTTGAAATTGGAAAGAAGTTATTTAGCAGTCAAAAAAATTGTGAGAAGCAGGCATAAAAGCCTGCTTTTTTTATAAATCATAATTAATTTTAGCAGCTCGTTTTTAGCATCAACTCAAAATCTTTTAAAGCCGCGGCTGCCGTAGCTAAAGGCGCAGATGCTCCTCCACTGACCACAAATTCCCCCATTTCTTGCGTTAACACCCGAATGCATTTATTAGAACCTTGCAGATGAGCAAACGGATGATTTGCTGGGACTAACCTTAATTCAACACCTGCTTGAATTTGCTGATTCTTAATATGAATAAAACCGACCAGACGAGGAATTACATTTTCTTTTTTCCAACCACGAATATGTTCAGCCGTAACGTGACTGATTCCTTGTCTGGGAATATCTTGAATTTTTACATCAGCTCCCAAAACAGTATTTGCCAGTATGGTAATTTTAGCAGCGGTATCCCATCCATCTACATCGAAAGAACTATTCGGTTCAGCAATACCTTTTGCTTGAGCTTTTTCAAGAGATTCTGTAAATGCGCATTTGTGTTGCAACATATCATTCAAAATAAAATTCGTGGTACCTGTAAACACACCTTCTATTTCTAAAATTTGGCAACCAGCCAAGTTATATTCAAACAAATCAACAGTCGGTAAAGCTGCAGCAGTGGCACCGCTAAAAAATAGTTTTTTATTGTGCTGATGCGCCAAGTTAATTAGTTTTTTACCTTCTACGACTAAGGCACCTTTAGATACCGCAATCGCATGCATGCTATGTGTTAAAGCATAATTTAAATAAAATAAGCCTTTCCCACCTGTCACATAGTCACTTAGCCCTGTCTCAATAATGACATCAGCTTGAACCTGTTCTAAAAAATTTTGCTCAGTTAGACCTGCTTGATATTGTGTTTTATCTAGCCATTTTGCAGCTTGTAAACCTTCTTGATCAATTAAACCTGATGATGAGTTGCATACTCCTACTAAGCGAGCATCAATTTGATATTTTTGTTGATAGTATGCCGATCGATTTAAAAGAAGCTCTGCAATTTGTTGCCCAATCCGTCCAAAACCACAAATTGCCACGTTAACTCGCTTCATTTCGCTTTCTCAAAAATTTAAATGGTTTAAATCAATTTTCCCAAGATAATTTTAACATCTCATCTTTGAAAAATTGCTAACTACAGAGATAGTTAAAATACTATATTACTTAGATATTTGTTAGATTAACTATCTTAATGACCATATAAATTGCGACAGCAAAAACCATTAAAGCAAAGACTTTTTGCACAATGGCAGCCGGAATAAAACGAATAGCTCTGCGCCCTAATAACATACCAACTGCACATGCGAGCGCAAACGCACTAGTAATGCCTACTGGATAGTGAAAACCCTCTGCAATATGCATCACAATACTCATTCCACTAATAAGGAAAATAATCATAAGTGAGGTTGCAACAATGCTATGCATATCCAAATTTGTGACTTTTCTAAGCGCGGGCACAATTACAAAGCCGCCTCCAACCCCTAACATACCAGTTAAAAGCCCAGCAATAATCCCGATGCTTGCAAGCACACCACCAGTTTTAAAATTCCAGATAAAGCGTCCCGTACTTGGGTTGATCTGACATGGCGGGTTATGAAAATCCGAAATTCGGTTACTAATAAGTCGATAGCCGACTGTAAACATGACCAAGCTAAACATTAACATGAGCCAAATAGGTGAAATTGTGTTAGCTATTAAAATGCCGATATGTGCCATAGGAGTACCAATTAAGGCAATCCAAATCGCAGCACGATAACGAACAATCTTTTTAAATAAGCCTTCAATGGTTCCTATGAGAGTAGATAGCGCAACCGCCAACAACCCAATCGGCGCAGCTTGCGCCACGCTCCAGCCTTGACTGGTCATAAGCGCGGGTACAGCAAGAATGCCACCACCCGCACCGGTAAGACCAAGTAAAAAGCCAATCACAATGCCTTCAACGACAAGTAATAACATATTAAAAGCCTAAAATTGCATATACATCGTTTGCAGTAGACTGCTGGTTAATGAGTGAGTAGATATTGTCTTCTTGCGAAGCTTTAGTCGCTTCTCAGGACAAAGCGTTGCTTTGTTTATCCTCTTCCACTCGAGCACAGCTCTCGTCTTGCGCTCGGACAAAGCATTGCTGTGTTTATCCTCGCTCAGGTTTGACCATCCACTCGCGGCCTTTAAGCATGCCTTGCCAATAAATCGGTGGTAAAATCTGCTCTTTAAGTAGCCATGCCAAACGAGATGGTTTTTGCCCATCAATTACCCATTTTGGAAAACTTGGAAGTAATTTGCCGCCGTAGCCAAACTCAGCCAGAACAATTTTTCCACGCTCGACAGTGAGTGGACATGAGCCATAGCCGTTGTACTCGCAGAAGTTTTGTTCACCTTTGAGCTGAGCTATAACATTAACCGCAACGATCGGAGCTTGTGCCCGTGCCGCAGCAGCAGTTTTGGCATTAGGCGCATTCATCACATCACCTAAAGCAAAAATATTGGCGTGCTGTGTGTGTTGTAGGGTTTGAGGATTCACACTCACCCAGCCGGCTTCATCAGTAAGAGTACTTGCACGAATAAAATCAGGCGCTTGTTGCGGTGGAACAACATGCAACATATCAAAATCTGTTTCGACCAATGCTGCATTTTCATCATTCACCACTTTGAACCATGCTTTCTTTGCAGGCCCGTCTACTTTGACAAGTTGATGGTTAAAATGAAGTTCAGTGCCATATTTTTCAACGTATTGCATTAGTGCAGGTACATATTCCTTCACACCAAATAAAACAGCACCAGTGTTATAAAAATGGATAGAGATATCTTTAAGTTTGCCTTGCTTTAACCAGTAGTCGGCTGAAAGGTACATCGCTTTTTGAGGAGCACCGGCACATTTAATCGGCATAGGCGGCTGGGTAAAGATTGCTTTCCCACCCTTTAGCCGTTGCACCAATTCCCATGTATACGGCGCTAAATCATAACGATAGTTAGACGTCACCCCATTTTTTCCTAAGGTTTCGACTAAACCTTCAATTCCATGCCAATTCAGTTTTAAACCGGGACAGACGACCAAAGCTTTATATTGAATGGGTTGGCATCCTTCCAAAATAATCTGATTATGCTCAGGGTCAAATCCAGCAACAGCAGCTTTCATCCATTTCACTTTTGAAGGAATCACACTTGTCATTGAGCGTGCGGTTACTTGTGGTTTGAAAATACCGCCACCAACCATGGTCCAGCCCGGTTGATAATAATGTGTATCTGCGGGATCAATAATGACAATATCTAAATGAGGTTCACGACATAAAAGACTAGACGCTACAGAAATTCCTGCTGCTCCAGCGCCCACAATCACAACGCTATAACAAGGAATTGTCGCTGGTTCATGATCACGTTTTAAAATACGTGGCACTAAGCCTTTTAAGTTAAAACCAAGTTTGTTACCCGATTCAACTAACAGTGCTACATCTTGTGGGGCAACTTCGGCTAAAGCCCATAAACTGATTGCACGCATACCAGAACGGCAATACGCTAAAACAGGTTTTTGGGCATTCTTATAAAGCTGTTTAAACTCGGCAACTTGTTGATCGGTAATTTTGCCACTGGTCACAGGCTGATAAATTACCTTTAGACCATATTGTTGAGCTGCTTCTTCAATTTCAATCACATTGGGTTGGTCTACACCTTCTCCATCCGGGCGGTTACATATCAGAGTTTTTATTCCTTGGTCTGCAATTTTTACAATATCGTTGGCAGTAATCTGGCCAGCAACATAAAAATCTTGATTAACTCGTTTAAGTTCCATATTGCCACCTTATAATTGTGAAATTGAGCCGCAAGCCTGATTAGCAGGAAGTGCTTTATCGATTTGTTTTGGATATGGCAGATTTAAGTTATTCATTAATTCAATAAAATCTTCACGCGAGCGATTCTGACCTAGACGTGAATTATTTAAGCGTTCATAACCAATTGTTGAAGACAGACGACCTTTATAATCGTGTCCCGGATACACAATAGTCTCGTCAGGCAGGCTAAAAAGTTGTTTATGAATACTGTCATAAAGTGTACCTGCATTACCTTGCTGGAAGTCAGTTCGACCACAGCCGTCAATTAATAATGCATCACCAGTGAAAACCATGTTTTCAACCAAGTAACTCGTACAAGCATTGGTATGGCCTGGTGTATAGCGTGCTTCAATACTGAGATTGCCGACTTTAAGCATGCAACCATCTGTAATTAAAATATCTCCGCAACTTACATCTGAGTTTCGATGTAAAACTGATTTGCAATGAAACCGTTCACGAAGTAAATCTGCAGCGGTAATATGGTCTGCATGAACATGAGTATCTAAGGTATAGATGAGTGTAAATTGATGTTGCTCTAATTCTTTTGCATAAATCTCTATATCTGATGCAACAGGGTCAATTAAAACAGCCCCTCGTGTTTCTTCACACCCAAGCATATATGTATAAGTCGAACTTTCTTTTTCAAAAAACTGCTTAAAGAACATGATTTATATCCTAATAGTTTATTTCTTTCCTATATTTTGCAAATAAGATGCCAATTATTTAAAATTAAATAATAAATATAAAAATCAAATATTTAAAACAACAAGTAAAATTAAAGTTAGAAAACAAACGCAGCTTGATGTTCCTTTGAAACTCAAGTATGTTTCAATGAAACGATTGTGAAACAAAGATAATGGCAAAGTTAAATTTTGAGTTAGAACAGGATTTTTATATTTTATTTGAGCAGCTTAAAGCTCTATTCCCAAATGCGAGTCTGTTTTTAGCAGACACAACGACTCAAGCAATTCACTCTAAATTTAATACAGACGATATTTCTGTAGAGAACATAGCAGCGCTTACTCAAGACCATCACAATCAATATCTTGAGATCAATACTCCTAAAATGAGAAAGCGATTTATCTATCAAGAACATGATATTTACATCGCAGAGCATCGAATTATCGGGAAATTGCATATTCTACAGCCCGTTAGCATAGAGAATGATATTGTTGATGAAGTAGAGCTAACAGAACAATTGCAAGACTTGGCTAAAGTTTTCAATAGTTGTTCACCAGAAATGACTCGTATGTTTTCAATTATTCAAAGAGTGGCAATTACTGAGTTTCCAGTGCTCGTACGCGGTGAATCTGGTAGCGGTAAAGAACTTGTGGCAAAAGCAATTCATGATTATAGCCAGCGTAAAAATAAGATCTTTGTTGCCATTAACTGTGCAGCTTTAAATTCTAATATTTTAGAAAGTGAACTCTTTGGGCATGTGAAAGGTGCTTTTACGGGAGCAATTCGTGACCATAAAGGTGTGTTTGAACGTGCCGCTGGTGGAACGCTGTTTCTGGATGAAATTGCCGAGATTCCTTTAGAGCTTCAAGCTAAATTATTACGGGTGTTAGAAACAGGTGAATTTACTCCTGTAGGTGGTGAAAAACCAATTCAGGCTAATGTCCGCATTATTACAGCAACACATAAAGCTTTACGCGAAGAGGCTAAGGCTGGGCGTTTCCGTCATGATCTACTCTACCGTCTACGCGTAATTCCAATTTTCATACCACCACTCAGAGAGAGAAAAGTCGATATTCCTCTTATTGTCGATCAGATTTTAAAAGAGAGCTCAACCCAACTCGATACAATGCCTCGACATGTCAATCAAAAAGCCATGCAAGTTTTATTGAACTATGACTGGCCAGGAAATGTTCGTGAGCTTAAAAACACTCTGCTTTATGCTTTAACCATGGCAAATGGTAAAGATGAAATTGAAATCGAAGACTTACCAAATGAACTCTTAAATGCAGATGATTACGTTAAATTACCCGAGACAAATGCAGAGCTTAGTCCAGAAAATGTGCAAGCCGCTTTAGAAAAATATAATCATAACCTAAATATGGTCGCGAATATTTTTGGAATTAGCCGCACTACTCTTTGGCGATACAGACAAAAACATAAGCTTTAGCTAGGTATTTAGCTCGTCTAAGGCGTATCATATTGCACTTGGTTAGGTTCGTTAGTTCAAAGGCTTTATATGATTGTTCGTGATAAAAGCAATGTATTTAAATTATTATTTGCTTGGAAAGGAACAATTTTGCCGAAGGTTTTGCCTGCACTGAGTTTTGTTGTCTTTATTTCAGCATGTGTGGTCTGGCTCTCTTATTATCATTGGATTCAAATTCCTACTGTACCCGCGATCGGATTTACCATCTTTGGTGTGATTCTGTCCATTTGTACAGGCTTTAGAAATAACGCATGTTATGACCGTTGGTGGGAAGGCCGCAAGCTCTGGGGTGCTTTAATTGCCAATGCCAGACATATTGTTAGAGATAGCCATGTTTTATCTAATGAACAACGTGAACATTTAATTCATCAGGTCTTAATTTTTAGTAACTTGTTGCGTGATCGTTTACGTCAACAAACAGTCGAACCCACCAAATTTCTTGAGCATGCCTATTTAAATAACTCTTCACTTAATTATTTAAATGAGCATATTAATGCACCGCAGTTTGTACTCGAAAATATTCAAAAAGATTTAGTTAAAATACTAAAGGACGGCGAAATTAGTGACATTATCTATGGCACTCTGACACGCCATATTGTTGAGCTAGGTAATATTCAAGCGGGTTGTGACCGAATTGCTGGTACACCTTTACCCTACTCTTATTCTGTACTTTTACATCGTGCTGTTTACTGTTTCTGTTTTATATTACCGTTTAGCCTTGAAGCAGCTTTAGGTATTTGGACACCGCTTATTGTGGGTTTAATCGCTTATATGTTTTTAGGACTAGATGCATTAAGCGCTCAAATTGAAGAACCTTTCGGTTTGCAAGAAAATGATTTACCGCTCGATTCAATTGTGCGTTTGATTGAGCGAGAGTCTCTAAGCTCTTTAGGACAGCCATTACCACCCATTATTGAAGCCCAAGACAACAATTTACTTTAATAAAAAAGAGCGAATCATCGCTCTTTTTTATAGGCTTAAGTGTCTATTTATGGATGTACGATAATCTTAACGGCTGATTCATTGTTATGAATTAAGGTTTCAAAACCTTGTGAAATCAAATCATCAAGTTGAATACGCTGGGTAATAAAAGGTTCCAGATTTATTTTACCTTCTTCGACCAGTTTAATAGTCTCCTGATGGTCATTTACATAGGCAATTGTGCCTCGTACATCAAGCTCTTTCATTACCACACTATGCACATTAATTGATGCTGGATGGCTCCAAATCGAAACGATAACTATGACGCCTGTTGGTTTCACTGCCGCAACCAAAGTATCTAATACCTTGTTAACGCTACTACATTCAAACGCGACATCGACACCCTCTCCATTAGTAATTTTCATGACCTCAGAAACAACATCAACTTCTGACGGGTCTAAAATATAATCTGCAACACCCGACTCTTTGGCTTTTTCTTTACGTTTGGCACTTAGTTCGGTAATGATGACCTTAAGCCCTTTCGCTTTTAAAATTGCCGAAAGCAATAAACCAATTGGGCCGGCTCCGCCAACCAGTGCAATGTCACCAGCCTTTGCACCACTGCGCACATAGGCATGATGACCAACCGATAACGGTTCAATTAAGGCTGCCTGATCCAGTGGAATTTTATTAGAAATTGGATGCACCCAACGGCGTTTAACCGCAATTTTCTCCGATAAACCACCGCCACGACCGCCTAAACCAATAAAGTTCATATTTTTGGAAAGATGATAATTATCGCCCGGTCCAGTCGGTACATCATCCGCCACAATATAAGGCTCTACGACTACATGTTGGCCAATTTCAATATCATCAACACCTTCACCAACGGCATAAACCACACCTGAAAATTCATGTCCCATGGTAATCGGCGCAGATTCACCTGAAATAGGATGCGGATGTCCACAAGGTGGAATAAAAATTGGCCCTTCCATAAATTCGTGCAAATCTGTACCACAGATTCCACACCAAGCTACCTTAATGCCTACAGTGCCGGGAGTGACTTCTGGTTCAGGGATATCTTCAATACGAATATCGCCTCTGTCATAAAAACGCGCTGCTTTCATTATTATCTCCCTCAAATCAGGATGTTGTTTTAGCGATAGACAATTCCGCCGTCCGTTAAAATGGATTGACCCGTAATATAGTCCGAATCTTCACTTGCCAGAAAAGCAACTAATGCGGCTACATCGTCTGGTGTTTGGGCTCTACCTAAAGCAATACCTTCCACATATTTTTTATAAGTTTCACCTATAGCGGCATCCGTAATTTCAGCAAAACGCTTATCAATTTCAACCCACATGTCCGTTCCGACAATTCCGGGGCAATATCCATTTACCGTAATACCGTGACTGGCATATTCTTTTGCCGCGGCTTGGGTAAGTGCTCGTACCGCAAATTTAGTTGCCGAGTAAATACCGAGTAAAGCAAATCCATCGTGGCCTGCAATTGAGCAAGCATTAATGATTTTTCCTTTATGTTGCCGCTGCTTAAATTTTGCGGCAGCAGCCTGTATTCCCCACAGCACTCCACCAATATTAATATCAACAATTTTTTGGAATTCATCTGGTGTGATATCAGCAATCGCTTGAACTTGTGCAATTCCAGCGTTATTAATCATGACATCAAACCCACCAAGTGTCTGCTCAGCATGATTTATAGCAGCATACACTTGCTCGCAGTCACTTACATCAGCAATAAATGTGCTCGCATTTACACCTAAAGCTTGAATTTCCTGCTGCACATCGTTGAGTCGATCTTGTTTCATGTCAACTAATGCAATATGTGCCCCTTCTTGCGCCAAGCGCAGGGCAATCCCACGGCCAATGCCTTGGGCTGCCCCAGTCACTAAAGCGACTTTATTTTTTAATCCCTTAACCATGTTCAACTCCTGTAAATGTAGAATTTCTACATATGAATCGCTCGTTGCATTGAAGCCAAAATGGATTCATGCATGGCTTCTGATAATGTTGGATGCGGGAAAATCACTTGAGCTAAACTTTCATCAGTTGCTTCTAGATATTTCGCAATGGCAAATCCTTGGATATGTTCGGTCACTTCATGACCCACCATATGTGCACCAAGCAGCTCGCCCGTTTCTGCATGTACCACCGTTTTAACGAAACCTGACGCATCTCCAATTGCCAAAGCTTTACCATTTGCAGTTAAAGAAAACTTACCAATACGTATAGGTAGATTCTTAGCTTTTGCTGCATTTTCCGTTAAACCAATACTCGCCACTTGTGGATGTGTAAAAATACAACCCGGTATCTGGCTACGGTCGAGTGAATGGACGTTTGCCACACCAGCGATTTTCTCGACACATATTATGGCTTCATGGCTTGCTTTATGAGCGAGACAAGGTGCTCCAGCAACATCACCAATGGCATAAAGCCCTGCTACGTTGGTTTTACAATAGTCATCAATTGCCACAAAACCTTGTGGATTGAGTTCTACACCTAAACGTTCTAGTCCTAGCCCTGTGGTATTCGGCTGTACACCAATTGCCGAAAGCACGCGATCAAAAACAAGCGTTTGAACATCATTTGCCGTTTCAACCACACAGTGGACTTGCTCATTTTCAATCTGAATACTTTGAACGACAGCATCGGTTAAGACTTTCATACCTTTTTGTTCAAATTGTTTTCTAACAAATTGAGCAACTTCTGCATCTTCGGTCGGTAAAATTTGTTTAGCCAAATCAATAAGGGTCACCTGACATCCCAAATCTTGATAAAGACTGGCAAACTCACTACCAATTGCACCTGAACCTACAACCAGTAAACTTTTTGGTAACTGCTCTGGAACAAGCGCTTCTTTATAGCTCCAGACATATGTTCCATCGACAGGAAGTTGAGGAACATGTCGGGCTTTAGCTCCAGTTGCCAAAATGATATGTGGTGCACTCAAAGCCTGACTATTACCTTGAGCATCGGTCACTTCAATTTTTTCTTTCGCTGCAAGTTGAGCGCGACCACTAAAAACAGTGACCTGATTCTTTTTCAACAAGTAATCGATGCCTTGTACTAATTGAGCTGACACTTGTCGGCTATGTTGCACAAGCTTTTGAATATCAAAATCGAGTTGGGATACCTGAAAACCAAACTGTCCGGCATGTTTAAACTGGGTTGCGAGCTCTGCCCCTGCAAGCAAAGCTTTGGTTGGAATACAGCCCCAATTTAGACAAATTCCGCCTAAATGTCGCTCTTCTACAATTGCGGTTTTTAACCCGAGCTGGGCTGCACGAATTGCAGCCACATACCCACCCGGTCCCGCGCCAATCACAATTAAATCAAATTGAGCTGCTGACATGCGGGTTCTCCTACACCAAAATTAAAGCAGGGTTTTCAACAAACTGCTTAAAGCTGGCCAAGAATTTCGCCCCAACTGCGCCATCAATAACTCGGTGATCGCATGACAACGTCGCTGTGACAATCTCACGAACCACTACATTGCCATTTTCGACAACAGCGCGAGATTCCGAAGCACCTAATGCCATAATTGCACCTTGCGGTGGGTTAATAATGGCATCGAACTGTTTAATGCCTAACATTCCTAAATTTGAAATGCTAAAGCTACCACCCTGAAACTCGTCAGGTTGTAACTTGCCAGTCTTAGCACGAGTTGCCAAATCACGCATGTCATCGGAAATTTGTGCCAACGATTTTTGATTTGCAGCTTTCACAATGGGTGTAATTAAACCGTTTGGAATCGCTACGGCCACCGAAATATCCGCTTGAGAGAACTGTAAAATTGATTGAGTCGCCTCATCAAATTGAACATTCACCTCTGGTACTTTAATCAGCGCGGCGGCAGCTGCCTTAATTAGCATGTCATTAATAGAAAGTTTGACTTGTGGAACAGTCTCATTAATCTGCTTACGTAGTTTTTGCAAAGCTTCTACGTTGAGATCGACCACTAAACGGAAATGCGGTGCGTTACGTTTTGCAGCCTGTAACCGTGAAGCAATCGCTTTACGCATCCCATTCATCGCCACCGTCGTAACGGTTGATTGTGGTTGGGCTGCACATTGTACAGGTTGTTCACTTACCGACACTGGGTTATTACGATAGTAAACTGCCTCAACATCTTCTTTACAGACACGGCCACGAGTACCTGAAACACGGCAGTCATTTAGGTTAATGCCCCATTGTTTTGCTAAACGGCGTGCTACAGGCGTCGCTAAAATTTGGCTATCATCAGCTGTAGATTTAACCACTTTAGTTTGAGTTTGCTGCTTAACATCAGGCCACTGACCACCAGCAGCCTGTACAGTCTTCTGGATGTCTTGAACACTAATACGTCCTTCACGACCAGAACCTGTGACTTTTGCCAAGTTTACATTGTGCTTTTCTGCAAGCTTCAAGGCATGCGGTGTTGCAAACAAATCATCAGATGTTTGATAACCTTGTAATGACTCGGGTACAGCATAGTCACCTTTAGCGACCTTTGCAGGAGCTGAAGCACTAGCTGCTACAGTCTGTGGCTGTTCTGCTTTCTCAGCAATAGGTGCAGATGTTTCCGCTTTACTTTGTTCCGAAGGTGCTTGAGCTGCTGAACCACCTAATGATGCGATAAACTTTTCAATTTCTGCATCAGAAACTTCACTATCAGCACATACGGCAATAAGACCACCAACAGGTAAAGTATCACCATCTTTCGCTAAAATTTTACGGAGCGTTCCAGCAAAAGGCGCTTCTAACACATTGACGATTTTTGTGGTTTCAATTTCACAAATTTCATCGCCCTTATTAAAGCTATCACCCTCTTTAATCAACCATTGGGCGATCGTGCCTTCTTCCATGGATAATCCCCATTTCGGGATCTCCAGCGTTTTAATTTCGCTCATCCTAAGCCTCCAATGTTTTTCGCACAGCTTGCTCAATACGCTCTACACTTGGAATCCATTCTTTTTCTAAAACTGGAGAGAATGGAACAGGCGTATGTGGTGGTGTTACGAGTTCAACAGGTGCTTTCAAATAGTGGAAACCTTTTTGCGCGATCAGTGCAGCCACATCATGACCAAAGCCACAGCGTGCTGCTGATTCATCCACAATAACCACACGCCCAGTCGATGCAACAGACTCTAAAATTCCTTCTTCATCAAGAGGTGAAATTGTTCGAGGGTCGACCACTTCAACTGAAATACCATCTTTTGCAAGTTTGTCTGCCACTTCATTAGCGCGATGTACCATCAAACCTAAAGCAATAATGGTCACGTCTGTCCCTTCACGGGTGTAATTTGCTACACCAAAAGGAATGGTATATGCATCATCTGGAACTTCGCCTTTAATGTCATAAAGCATTTTATGTTCACAGAACACTACAGGGTCATCATCTCTAATAGCCTGAATTAACAGCCCTTTCACATCATATGGGCTAGATGGAACTACAACTTTTAAGCCCGGAACCGCAGCAAATACGTTATATGGTGACTGAGAATGCTGAGCTGCCGCAGAGAAACCTGCGCCAATCATGCCACGTACAACCATTGGTGCTTTTGCTTTTCCGCCAAACATATAACGGAATTTAGCGGCTTGGTTATAGAGCATGTCATGACACACCCCATAGAAATCCATAAACATTAAATCGGCAACAGGACGTAAACCTGTTGCTGCAGCACCAGCAGCCATACCGATAATTGCAGACTCGGTAATTGGCGTATCAATAACACGTTCCGAACCAAATTCTGTCCATAAACCTTTGGTTACGCCCAATACACCACCGAAACCTTCTAACTGGTTTTCTTCAGTGTTTTTACCGCCGTGCCCACCGCGAACATCTTCACCAACAACAAATACGGTTGGATCACGGCGCATTTCTGATTCAATGGCTTCTTTAATTGCATTACGAAAACTTTTATTTGGCATCTTTACTATTCCTTTAGTAAGAGACATAGACGTCAGTAAGGAGTTGTTCTGGTTTCGGATATGCCGCAGCACGGGCTTTAGCAACGGCATCATCAACATTTGCCTTTGAAGCTGCATCAATCTCGTCTAGTTTGGCTTCATCAATTTTGCCTTTGACTTTCTCACGGAAAATTTTCAAAGGATCTTTATTTTCTTTGATGAACTCGACTTCTTCTTTAGAACGAATCAAGCCAGGATCACCTTCGAAGTGGCCATAAAAACGGTTTGTGATGGTTTCAATCACGCTTGGACCTTCACCACGGCGCGCGCGTTCAATGGCAGTTTGAGCGGCTTCATAGACGGCAAAGAAGTCTGTACCATCAACTTTAACTGCCGGTAAACCAAAGCCTGCTGCACGACCAGCAATGTCTTTGCTTCCTACAGCGTAATCATGACCAGTTCCCTCACCAAAACCGTTATTTTCAAAAACGAAAATCACAGGAAGTTTAAGAACAACAGCCATGTTCATCGCTTCAAAAGTAAGGCCTTGGTTTGAACCACCATCACCTGTAAAAGACAGTCCGACGCCACCAGTCTTTAAAGTTTTCGCTGTCAACGCTGCACCAATTGCTAAAGGAGGCCCACCACCCACAATCCCGTTGGCACCGAGCATACCTTTATCTAAATCGGCAATATGCATAGAACCGCCTTTTCCACGGCATAGCCCGTCATCTTTACCGAAAATTTCCAGCATCATGGCGTGAATATCACAGCCTTTTGCAATACAGTGTCCATGTCCACGGTGTGTTGAAGTGATATAGTCTTTGTCGGTTAAGTTTTCGCAAATCCCGACTGCTACAGCTTCTTCTCCGCTATATAAGTGAATAAAGCCTGGAATATCACCATTGGTATTTTCTTCATGAAGTCGATCTTCAAATTCACGAATATCACGCATGCGTTTATACGCTGCGAGTAATTGCTCTTCCGTTAATTGCATATCCTTTTCCTTTATTATCTTGATTATTAAAAATCAACCAAGTTTCAGCGAGTGTTATATATTTCGCTATAAATAATAAAGCTCAATTTAATTTAATATGCTATTAGACTAAAAAGTTTTAAATAAGTTTTTTAGCTATTAATTTTTATTTATCACAAGCTTACACCGCAAAAATAAAATTAAAAAATTTTAATTCATTTCATATACTTGTAAAACAAACCTTTAACCAACCTTTATTAATTTATAATATTTGCTGTGCACTATACGCATTAATAAATTCTTTATTTCTTATTTATAGAAATAAGGTTTTTTATTATAACCAGTCTAGTTGAAAATTTATTTAATATAAAATGGAATTTTATATATGGACTTAAAAAGGCAAATAGAGACAGGTATTAAGTTAAGAGGAATAGATAAAGTTTCTCGTATTCCTATTAAAATTTTACCTACCGAAGAACTACCTAAAAAACCTGAATGGATTCGAGCAAAAATAACTGATTTCGAAGAAATTAAACGTATCAAAAATTTATTACGCCAACAAAAGCTACATAGTGTTTGTGAAGAAGCCGCATGTCCAAATCTACCTGAATGTTTTGGTGGTGGTACGGCAACATTTATGATTATGGGAGATATTTGTACAAGACGTTGCCCTTTCTGCGATGTAGCACATGGTCGTCCAATGCCTTTAGATGAAAATGAACCTAAACATCTAGCTGAGACGGTCGCTAACCTAAACTTAAAATATGTAGTCATTACCTCTGTAGACCGTGATGATCTACACGATGGTGGTGCAGCACATTTTGTGAAGTGTATTGAAGAAATCAGAAACCGTTGTCCAGATACGCTGATTGAAATTTTAGTTCCGGACTTTCGTGGCCGTTTAGAAACAGCACTCTCTACCTTAAGCTTATCACCACCCGATGTGTTTAATCATAATATTGAGACAGTGCCGCGTTTATATAAAGCGATGCGCCCCGGTTCGGACTATGAGCATTCGTTAAATTTATTAAAACGTTTTAAAAAATACTGTCCTGATATCAAAACTAAATGCGGCCTAATGGTAGGGTTAGGAGAAATTGAAGCTGAGGTTATTGCTCTACTCAACGATTTAAAAGATCATGATGTAGATTTAGTGACTATTGGACAATATTTACAGCCCTCTAAATCACATGCCCCTATTCACCGTTTTGTGAATTTACAAGAATTTGAAAGATACACTCAGCATGGCCAGCGTTTAGGCTTTAAAAATATCTGGAGTGCGCCAATGGTCCGTTCTAGCTATTTTGCCGATCGGCAATATTTCGGTGAATCTGCACCAAAGCCATTTTCAAGAGAGGATGTTTTGTCATAGGGCGAGGCGAAATAACAAAACTTACCCAATAGGATAATAGTCAAACCGTTTAAAATTATTTAAGGTAAATGAAATAACGAGGAAATAGTCACAATAAGAAAGCTAAACCTGTTGAGCGGCCACGGATACGCCATTTCAACGATAAAGGAACTTCGATATGGATATGTCAGAACAATTATCATCGCCTTTAATAGACACTAGTCCGTCCTTATTTCGGTCGGAATCCTCATCTCATTCTAAACAATTAGGAAAAAAACCATCACTTGACCTTGAAGCAGCACCTTTGTTTGATCTGGGTGAGGAATGGGAACACTCATTATTTGGTCGTTCGATTCACGAGTGCCATCGCAACTTAATGCATATTGCCGAAGATGCCGATATGGCCATTGGTGTGACCGATCCTCATGGTACTCTACTTTGGACATGGAGTAGTCACCCTATGCGCTCATCGGCTGAGCAAGTCCACTTTGTTGAAGGTGGTCAGTGGTCTACTCAGGCAGTAGGTCAAAACGCCATTGGTCTAGCATTAAATACACATTCTGCAAGCTGTGTTTACTCACATGAAAACCAAATGAATAGTGTCAGAGACTGGGTCTGTTATGCAGCCCCAATAACTGATGCAAATACAGGTCAGTTTTATGGAATTATGAATTTATCGACTAAATATCAAAAACATAATTCACTTGGAGTTTTAGCAGTAGAGCGTTGTGCTGACATTGTTAAACAAGCAATTCAACTTCATCAGAAAAATATCCTATATATTAAAGCTTTCGGCACTCCTAAAGTTCAATATAACCAACACAGCCTTACATTGACTCAACGTCAAATTGAGATTCTGTGCATCCTAACCCTTTGTCCCGAAGGAATTAATCTTGAAGAACTTCACTATGCTTTATATGGTGATCGGCCTGTAAGTACCACCACTTTAAAAGCAGAACTTTCTCAACTCAGAAACCTAATACCTGACGTTATCGAGTCGCGACCATATAGACTTAACTGCGAAATTCAATGTGATTTTTTAATGGCCGAACAAGCCTTAAACCTTGGTTTTACATCAACTACGCTTACACTCTATAGAGGAAGTTTCTTAGCTAAATCAGAAAGTCCTTTTTTATGCGCATGGAGAGATTGTTTTGATGCTCGTTTGAGTCATGTGATTTATCAAATTGAAGATATTGATCAATTATTGCGAGTAGTCAGTCGTGTACCAGACCGTGTAGATGCTGTTGAGCGTTTACTTGAATTATTACCCGAAGAAACACCTTATCGAACTAAACTCTTAAAGTTGCTCGAATAAAATAAAAGGGAGAATATCCATACGATATTCTCCCTTTTTAAGGCTAGATCAAGCAGAGGCTTGAAGCTGTACCCTATAGCAGTCGTCCAAAGCTAATTCATAATATCGCAGCCCTTCTTCAGCAGCATGAAATGCTTTTTGCTGCCAGTCAGGACGGTCATTACATAAGCGTTTAATCAACTCCATAGCTTCATATGGATGAAGATCATCGTAATGTGCATGAGCGCGCAACCAAGCTAAAGAACGCTTATCAATCGTGACGTCAGGGTGGTCTGTATAAGCATGAATACCTTTATAGACCTGAATAGACCAGTCGCCTGTCGCCCATTCAATTGCTAAATTGGTCGCAGCTAAACATTCAGCTAAATTACCACGATGACTCATATTCCATAAAAAGTGATTCACCGCATTCATTGCAGCTGGGGGCCGCACGCTATCAAGCTGGTCTACAGTTAACCCAAAACCTTTCGCCCAATCACGATACCACTGTAAATGGCGTTCTTCGACTTTAATATTTTGAATTAACCAATCTCGTGTTTCTGTTACACCCGGTTCAGCAAAAGCAGTCGCCTTAGCTAATGCACCAGCCATATATGACGGGAAATGTGCAACCAGTGGATAGAAATTAAGTAAAGCATAACGGAAACTTTCTAGGCTCAATCCCCCATTGGCCATTTCAGTAAAAAACGGATGTTTACTCACCCGCTCCTTAACCGGTAAAAGATCATCCCAAAACCGCTGAGACCATTCATTATGCGCTGTAATTTCTAAACTCATTCCATATTGATTTAAAGCAGTCATTGCTAATTTTCCTATTTATATGACAGCAATCATCTGTACTTCACGGCTATAAGTCTATCCGAAAATGATAAAGATACAATCTTTAATCGACCATTAGTAATTTTTTCTCAAAGGTTTTGAATCTTTAGATAATTGTGACGCTAATCATTGAAATGTCGTGATTTTTATCACAATAAGGACCTATAAAAATCATTACTTTTTTAAAAAATCTGTATTATTATTTTGAATAAACCACACAATATATAACCAATATTTTTAGATGGAACTTTAATAAAACAAGTCGCATTTTATGCCAACTTCCAATATAGAGAGCATTAATTATGAAGTTGCAAGGTTCCAATATATTGGGACAGGAACAAATAGATTTATTAACCACACGCGGATTAAATTTCGTATGGTTTCCAAAGCAACTTGAAACGATCTACCGTTTTCAATATCAAAATGGTGCGGCCTATGAGTTCCGCTATAGAGCACCTATTATTTTAATATTATATTTATTTTTAAGCTTTGGTATATACCAAGTCTTACCAACCGACCAAGTTTTATCCTGGTTAAGCTATTATTCTTGGGTAGGTATAATTGTTTTAATTGCATGGATTTTATCGTTTATTAAAAAATTAAATCAGTGGTTTGATTATTATGTCGGAATTGGCTCTGCTTCTGCTGTTGCTATCACCTTTATTTTAATTAACGTTTTAGAAAATGGCCAAGATAATGTACTTTTTCATGCAGCAATGATGTATGCGATTGTGATTATCTACGGTGCGGTAGGTATGCGTTTTTATACTGCGATCATTGCAGGATGGGTCGGCGGTTTGGTTGGTATTTTAGTCAGTACTTATGTGAAAGGTGACATAGATTGGACCTTTTTGAACCGCACATATACGTTTAGTAGTTTCTTAGGAATGACACTTGCCTATGCTACAGACCGTCAGCACCGAGAAAACTATTTACAAAACTGTATGATTGAGCTCAACCGTATTGAACTCATGCAACAAGCGCAGCAGTTGTCTTTACTTTCACAGCAAGATGCTTTAACTGGACTTGCTAACCGACGTTATCTTGATGAAACACTAGATAATGAATGGCGCCGTGCACTACGCCATGAAACACCACTGACTATTATGATGGTGGATATCGACTTCTTTAAACCCTATAACGATACCTTAGGACACCTTAAAGGCGATCAGTGCTTAAAAGATATTGCTACAGCAATTTCTTCAATTGCTGCTCGTAGTGGAGATTTAGTTGCCCGTTATGGTGGTGAAGAATTTTTACTTCTCTTCCCTATGACCAATGCTCAGCAAGCTCAAATTCAAGTCGAAAGATTAATGAACGCAATTAAAAAAATTGCCATTGTTCATCCATGTAGTAGCGTTTCACCAAACGTAACCATTAGTGTGGGTGTGGCAACCACAATTCCACGTTTAAATGATTCAATTTCTGCCTTTGTTAGCCGTGCAGATCATGCACTCTATCAAGCAAAAACAAATGGTCGCAATCAGTATCAAGTTGCTGTAAATCAAGAACAAATTGTAGATTTAACTTAATTATTCATAGGTCTTCTAATTAAAAAATTGCGCTCAATAACAATAAAAAAGCCACATACTTTGAGTTATGTGGCTTTTTTACGTCAACCAAGTCTCTATGGTTCAATTGGTGCAAATGGAGGAACAACATCTGCATTTTGAGCACGATTTCGCAAGAAATGGTCCATTAAAACTATTGCTAACATTGCTTCAGCAATTGGAGTTGCTCGAACGCCCACGCACGGGTCATGACGGCCTTTAGTTAACACATCAGTATCTTCACGATTTAAATTAATCGTTTTACCTGGAGTTGTAATACTTGCAGTCGGTTTTAGTGCAATCGCCACACGAATAATCTGGCCACTTGAGATACCACCCAAAATACCACCAGCATGATTCGCCAAGAAGCCATGACTCGTCAATTCATCACGTGTTTCATGGCCAAACTGACCTGCTACAGCAAAACCATCACCAATTTCAACACCTTTAACCGCATTAATACTCATCATGGCATGTGCAATATCAGCATCTAAACGGTCAAAAACAGGCTCACCCCAACCAACAGGAACTTTCTCAGCTAAGATTTCTAGCTTAGCACCACAGCTTGTACCTTGTTCACGTAAAGACGTCACCAATGCTTCAAAACGAGGAACAGCATCTACGTCGCCACAGAAAAACGGATTATTTGGAACTTCATTCCAATCGAGTTTTTCAGCAACTTCGTTACCAATTTGAGTAACATGACCACGAATCAAGACACCAAATTTTTCTGCTAAATATTTCTTCGCAATAGCACCAGCTGCAACACGCATAGCAGTTTCACGAGCACTTGAACGGCCACCACCACGATAATCACGGAAACCATACTTTTGTGTATAAGTATAATCCGCGTGACCCGGTCTAAAGGTTTGCGCAATATTCCCATAATCTTTCGATTTTTGGTCAGTATTACGAATGAGTAAACCAATTGGTGTACCTGTGGTTTTACCTTCAAATACCCCTGAAATGATTTCAACTTGATCAGGTTCTTTACGCTGGGTAGCAAATTTCGATGTACCAGGCTTACGGCGATCCAAATCTATTTGCAGATCTTGTTCAGTTAATGCAAGGCCTGGTGGCACTCCATCAACAATTGCCATTAAACCAACACCATGCGATTCACCGCATGTGGTTACACGAAAGAGTTGTCCAATAGTGTTCCCTGCCATACGTACAACTCCTTAAGCTTGTTCTGCAAATAATTTTCTATAACGACGACATTGTTCAGCAGTCAAAGCAAAAATACCTGAACCACCTTTTTGGAAAGTAAGCCAGTTAAACTCAACAGTATTGAAGTTCTGACGCATAGCCCATTCAGAGTTACCGACTTCAATTACAATTAAACCATCTTCTGTTAAATAATCTGCCGCTTGAGCTAACATTTTACGAACTAAGTCTAAACCATCTTGTCCTGCTGCTAATGCAAGTTCAGGCTCATGCAAAAACTCTTCCGGTAAGTCAGCCATATCTTCGGCATCAACGTACGGCGGATTACTTACAATTAAATCGTACTGATTTTCAGCTGGAATTTTGGCAAATAAATCAGATTCAAGTAATGCAACTTGATATTGCTTATTGTGATGTTCAACATTAATCGAAGCCACTTCTAAAGCTTCTTTAGAAATGTCTGTTGCATCTACTTCAGCATCTGGATAAGCATAAGCTAAAGCCACTGCAATACAGCCAGAACCTGTACACATATCTAAAATACGTTGTGGTGTCTTAGGCTTGGTATTTTCTGGTAAGTTGTTGAGTGCTTCACGCATTTGACCATTTTCATCTAAACAATACGGCGCAAAACGTTGCTCAATTAACTCTGCGATTGGTGAGCGAGGAATAAGTACACGCTCATCGACATAAAATGGCTTATTGAAGAAGTAAGCTAAATTTAATAAATAAGATGTCGGAATACGGTCGTTAATACGACGCTCCAACAAACTTAAAAATTCTGCTTTTTCACTTGGTAAAAGCTTAGCATCTAAAATTTCTGCGTCTGCTGACCATTCAAGAGATAAGGTTTGTAAAACTAATGCAGAGCTTTCTGCAAAATAATCTTCAGTACCTTGTCCTAAATGTGCATCATGTTGACGTAATGCTGTTACCCCAAAACGAATAAAATCTCGAATTGTTGATAAATTTTCAGCAGCTTCCTGTAAATGTTCAGGGCTAATCGTCGGTCGCTCCACTTAGGCGTCTCCAAAGGCAAATTTTGCAAAGTGACTATTCTACTGAGTGAGACAAAGCAACGCAACGCTTTGCCTTATGAACCAGTGTTTTACATATCAATCTATAACAATCACACGTTAAAATCAGAATACTTTGTTTTAATTAAGAAATAATGAACTTTATAAGTAGCGCAATATGTAGTCTCTGAAACAAAAAAGCGGCCTTTAAATACTGACCGCTTATCAACTCTAGTTGACTTAAAGCTTAAGCTTTTCTGCAACATAGTCAGAATCTTTATCACCACGACCCGACAGATTCACCACAATCATGGTTTCTTTCGGTAGCTTTGGTGCTTCGCGAATTGCCCAAGCCACAGCGTGTGAGCTTTCAAGCGCAGGAACAATCCCTTCAACACGCGATAATGTCATAAAAGCATCTAAACATTCTTGATCAGTTGCAGTGCTATATTCCACACGTCCTAAATCTTTTAAGAAACTATGCTGCGGTCCAACACCTGGATAGTCCAATCCTGAAGCAATAGAATGCACTGGTAAAGGTTCACCAACCTCATTTTCAAGTACATAACACGCCATGCCATGAATTTGGCTTGGTTTACCTAATGTTAGGGTTGCTGAGTGCATATTGGTATCTAACCCATGTCCAGCGGGTTCCACCCCAACCAGTTTTACATCTGAATCATTTAAAAATGCCGTAAAGGCACCAATCGCATTTGAACCACCACCAACACATGCCACCACATAATCTGGATTTTTTCCAAAGCGCTGATGTGTCTGATCTTTAATTTCATTGCCAATAATTGATTGAAAATCTCGAACCATTTTAGGAAATGGATGAGGACCAACCACAGAACCAATTGCATAAATAAAGTTTTTAGGGTCTTTTAAATATTCTTCAAACGCACTATCTACAGCATCTTTTAAGGTTGCTGTACCACGAGTGACTGAAACTAAATGAGCACCCAAAATTTTCATTTTGACCACGTTTGGATGTTCTTTTTCAATATCAACTTGCCCCATATGAATTTCACATGGAATACCCACTAGAGCACAAGCCGTTGCTAAAGCCACCCCATGTTGACCCGCACCCGTCTCGGCAATGACTTTCTTTTTGCCCATATACTTAGCAAGTAGAGCCTCACCTAAACAGTGATTGATTTTATGGGCACCGGTATGATTTAAGTCTTCACGCTTTAAATAAATTTGCGCGCCACCTAACTGCTCAGAAAGACGTTTTGCATGAAATAAAGGACTTGGACGTCCTACATAATTTGCAAAGAGGTCTGATAATTCATTTTGAAATTCTGATGTATGGCGAATTTCTTCATAAGCAACATTAATTTCATCCATTGCTTCTTTTAAATGCGGAGGAATAAATTGACCTCCATACTCACCAAAAAATCCTTGTTCATTCGGCAAAGCAATACCATTAATTTGATGTTGCATATCATCCCTCTTTTTAAATTATTAAAGTTATCAAGTTTATCGAGAAAGGTAACGCGTCAGATCCTCAATGCCTTTTAGGGTCATTGGGTACATATGGTTTTCAAAAATCTCTTTAATCCAACCAATCGTTTGAGTGTAATGCCAATACCCTTCTGTTTCAGGATTTAACCATGCTGTTTTATCAAAATGTTGACGTAGGCGACGTAACCAAACCTCACCTGTTTCATCATTCATATATTCAACCGAGCCACCTACCGATTTCAGCTCATACGGTGCCATACTGGCATCTCCCACCACAATTACACGATAGTCGCGTCCATAAGTATGGAACAAGTCCCACGTATTCATGCGGGTTGCTGTTCTTCGGTAGTTATCTTTCCAAACATAGTCATAAAGACAGTTATGAAAATAAAAGTATTCAAGCGTTTTAAATTCTGTTTTAGCCGCGCTAAATAACTTTTCACATTGGGCAATGTGTGCATCCATCGAACCGCCCACATCGAACAACATGAGTACTTTGATACGATTTCGACGCTCTGGCACCATTTGAACGTCAAGAATACCCTGCTTAGCCGTTTCCCGAATTGTTCCGTCAACATCTAGCTCTTCAGCTGCACCTTGGCGAGCAAATTTGCGTAACCGTCGCAAAGCAATTTGCATCTGACGAGTACCAAGGACTTGGTCATCATCTAGGTTTTGGTATTTACGCTGCTCCCAGACTTTAACCGCCGAACGCTTACGACCCGGCCCACCAATTCTGATGCCTTCTGGATGGTCACCAAAAGCGCCAAAGGGTGAAGTTCCACCTGTGCCAACCATACGGTTACCACCTTGGTGTTTTTTATGCTGCTCGCGTAGACGTTCCTCTAGCATTTTCATCAGTTCTTCTAAAGAACCTGCTTTTTGAAGTTCAGCTCTTTGCTCTGGTGTTAAATGCTTTTCGAGAAGTTCTAAATCAAACCAGTCTTTTGGTAGTTTATGGACTTGCTTGAGTAACTCATCGATATCAAAGGTTTCTATGCCATCAAAGTAATCTTTCATGGCACGATCGAACTTATCAAAAAAGCGTTCATCTTTAACTAAAATTGTTTTAGCAAGTTGATAGAACTCTTCCTGATCGGCAAAAACTAAGCCTTCACTCACCGCACGATTTAAGTCAATGAGTTCACGAGTTGTAACTGGAACACCATATTTTCGTAAGGTGTAAAATAACCGCACAAACATGGGTTATTCCCTCCTTTAACGTCGTGACATGAAAGCCAAACGCTCAAGCAGTTGCACATCTTGTTCGTTTTTAATGAGTGCGCCATACAAAGGTGGAATCGCTTTTGATGTATCTCGATTACGTAGTACATCTTCTGGCATATCATCTGCCATAAGCAGACTTAACCAATCGATCAGTTCAGATGTAGATGGGGGTTTCTTCAAATTAGGAATTTCACGGAGTTTGAAGAAAACTTGAAGCGCTTCATTTACCAAAGTTGCAGAGATATTTGGGAAATGTACCGAGATAATTTCACGCATAGTTGCTTCGTCTGGAAATTCGATGTAGTGGAAGAAGCAACGACGTAGGAACGCATCTGGTAATTCTTTTTCATTATTTGAAGTAATAATTACGATTGGACGTTGAGTAGCCGTAATCGTTTCGCCTGTTTCATAAACATAAAAAGACATCTTATCAAGTTCATGTAACAGGTCATTTGGAAACTCGATGTCCGCCTTATCAATTTCATCAATTAAAAGCACACAGCGCTCTTCACTGGTGAAGGCTTCCCACAGTTTACCGGGCTTAATATAGTTCTTAATATCGTAAACACGATCATCACCCAATTGACTATCACGCAAGCGAGACACAGCATCGTATTCATATAAGCCTTGCTGTGCCTTAGTTGTTGACTTGATGTGCCAAGTGATGAGTTTTAAACCAAGACTTTCTGCCACTTGCTCAGCAAGTAAAGTTTTACCTGTACCCGGCTCGCCTTTAACCAATAAAGGCTTTTGCAAGGCACGAGCTGCTTTTACAGCAAGTTTAAGACTATCAGTCGCGATATATTGATCTGTACCGGTAAAATGTTGGGTATCAGCAGACATGTAGAGACCTTATTTTTCTATTTCAATGGTTAGATGGAACGCATGCTTTTGTTTGTTGTATATTTTGACCAACAATAGCCAATAACCAAACCTAGACCGATTACAAATAGAATTAAGGATAAATTTGACCAGATTAAAGGACTGTCTTTAGTTAAAACACCAAACAGTAGTCCAAAAATAGCTGGTGCTACAGATGCATTCGGCCCTTCCGAAACGGTTGGCGTCACCAAAATAGCAAAAACAACTAACCAGCTTATTGCACCAAAAGTAGCAGGTAAGCGGCGCATTAAACGCCACCAACACCACAAGGCAATAATAGCGCCAACGCCATAAGCTGTTAAAGCAATGATCTCTTCAGGAATTGCATCGAGAGAAGAAAGTAATTGATTTAAAACTCCAGCTTGATCTTCACGCACCACGTAAGCCCTCTGGTTCAACTGCATTTGGGTTAATTAACCCTTCTGGCGGCATCTGAATAAAGAAACCTTTTGTTTGTAATGAGTCTAGAACATGTAAAACATTTACACGCGCTAATTTACGTGTTGGAGCCAATTCTAAATGCATGACAAGCGTTGCACGACCAAATGCTTGTAAAACAGCTTCTGGAACTTTTTCAAACGGATCGGTTTGCTCCGTATCATCAGGATAGTTTGGACGAGCAATATAAATGTACATTTCATCTTTTTTGCTCGATCTATAAATATCACAGTGCATTTCAAATCAACTCTTGAACTAAGGACAGCATACATGAAAAAAAACAACAGACACACGCAGGTTTGTTTACGCATCAGTCGTTTTTTCTTTTCTTGCGAAATATTAACCCACAACAATCATCAAGGTCGATAAATAACTTTTAATTTTCTAAAGTTTTAAATTTTTCAACCTTTATTAAGCTGTTAATTTTACATAAAAAATCTTTTTATTTACTTTTATAAAATGAAAAAATTACATTTTAAAAACAATAAAACTTGGCCTAAAATAGATTGTACTCAGCTTAATTTATTGAAAATAATAAATTTAATTTAACTAAAATTTAAAACAAGTTCTAAATAAGATTCAACTTATGCATACAGGATAAGACATTATTTAACCGATTTTAAATTCGGATGTGTTTCAATAATAGAAGATCTTAAAACAAAATATGGAGGTCTATGCTATGTCTCGTGGCGATAAATCATCTTATACAGCAAAGCAAAAGCGTCAGGCTAAACATATTGTTGAGAGTGAAGTAGATAGAGGTCATTCTCAAGAAGAAGCTGAACGTATTGCATGGTCTACCGTCAATAAACAAGATGGCGGTGGCAAGAAAAAATCACATTAAAATTACCACTGGATACTTCTTTGGTTAACTTGATGACTAAAGAAGTATCCTACTAATAAGCTAAACAAAGATTTTAAAAGACTCTTGAGCTCTGCATATAGTCATTACTCACCTGATTTAACGCATTCAAAATTATGCTGTCATCTTGAGTAAGTAAGGCTTTATTTAAATGACTCATGTAATTCATTAACGTTTCTTTAGAAGCTTGCGCAAACTCGGTAGCCACTGCTTCATCTTCATATAAGATTACATAACTACGAGCAAACCCATAAATGAGATAAGTTGCTGCTTTTTCATTTAAATCTGAAGATTGCTTGAGATACTGCTCACACGCATTTTTTAAGTTTTTAAATGCATCTGTACCAGTAGATTGATTTTTGAAAGATGAAAGTATTGCTTGGAAGTTCATATCCATATTCCACTCAAAAAGTAAAGCTACAGAAGAAGCACAAACCTGTCAAACAATATATTGATTTTTATAAATTTAGATTGTAAAAAATTATAAGAAACGCCCTAAAGTATGGGCGTTTGATTGCACAAAAGTTTAGAAACTAACTTCAATATTGACCGTTGTACCAGACTGTTCAATATTGGTTGAAACATTGAAACCTCGCGTCTTTAGCTCTTCCTCTACCTGTGTAATATGTTCAGGATGCAAAGCATCTATTGGAAATTGAAACACTGCTCGACGTTTACCTTCTTTCGAGATTTCCTCAGTTCCAGTTAAGATTTTTTCCAACAATATTGCTTGATCTATTTTGACATCTTTAGCATTTTTTCTTGCCTGTTCAGCATTAAAATTATTAGTCATGTTTATCTCTCTAGTTATTAGTAACTTTCATTTATAGCATAAAAAATTAATCTCAATATTAACTTATTATTGATTTTAAAAACTTTTTACGGCTGTACAAATAAAATTAGAGGCCTCCTCTCCCCGAGAAGGCCTCTATATTTCTGCACCGAAACAAACTTATAGTTATATATTGTTTATTTTGAAATTGTTTTTCTTGCTGCCAAGAATATACAGACCTGTATGTATACGCAATTGAATTTTTCTCACG
>NZ_JBIUCS010000021.1:0-53124 GCF_044538485.1 Acinetobacter sp. ABJ_C5_2
GAATATTAATAAAGAGATCTGGAGAAAATGATAAAGTCATCTTTATTAATATAAAAACTCTTAATAATAGAAAAAGAATCTCAAAAAATTAATATGTACTATCTTTCCTCTGGAAACAGAGGAAAGATACCTTTTAATCTCTTCAGATAGGATATAGAAAATGTTTATCGCAAAAAATATATTTGTATATTTACTATCAATGTTAGCTTTATGCTTACTAATTATTTTCTTTAATTATGTAGGAATGAACGAGACGCTTAATCTCTTAATTTCTTCAGCACTTTTCGGAATGTTTATTACGTGGTACTACAAAGGTAGTGGACTGTGTATAGCCCTTTTTAGTTTTTTTTACTGGGCAATGTTTGTGATTAGTCAAAGTTTAGAAGTGATATGGATGCTTTCGGTTTCAATGATTGTATATTTAGTCATGACTAAAATTGTACCTAAACTCAAGCACATCCATATCGGTATAGCTTCAAATAGCTAGAATGGATTTACTCCCCGATTAACCATTCCAACTTTCTTAACCGTATTAATTTTAGTTTGCTCTGCAATTAATAGTTCATTTAAGAAAAATTTGAGATTTTGTTGATTCAGCAAAATCGGGTTAAAGGTATTCTCTCCCATGCCAAGAAAGAAAGCCTCAATATTTGTATTGCGTTGCACATATTTCATTGACCAACGTTGAAAAGAGTTTTCTTCAATAGAATATGTGCACAACCATTTAATATTGTAATGCCTTTGATCTTTCTGAATCTTCTCAAATAGCTTTTCAACAATCTCTTTTTCGCCTTCTAAACATTGAAAAAATGCATTATCGGCATAATACAGCACCCCACATATCTCGTTTAAATCGTTAAAGTCACGAGCTTCAGTCAGGATATCACGCAAATCTTGTAGCAAATCTTCATTATTTTCATTTCGTTGGCTGGCATAACACAGTCGAACGTTCATAAGACTTCCGTGAAATCTAAAATTTCATAATTAATGGAATTTTCAACTTAACACACCTTTATTAGAAATACTTTATATTTCATTATTATAAAAAAATCGCAACCTTACTGATTTCAATAAAAAAACCCGAAACTAGTTCGGGCCTTTGCATTTTAAATCGTATTATTTAACACGTTCAATTTGTAAAACTTCTATGTCAGTTGGTTTCATACGATGAGTATCAACCTCACCGACAATGCGAACTTTATCGCCTGCTTTTAATTCCCAACCCTTTGCTAAATCATCATCTACCTCAATGATGATTGAACCAGTTTTATCTTTAAACTCATAATGGTCGCCAGCAATATGTTTAACAATCGTACCTGTTAGAGTGACACCAGTTTCATCAGCCAAAGTTTTTGCTTTTGAAACAGTGACTACATTTTTTGCAGCTTGATTCAGTATCGCCGGATCAGTTCTTGCAAATGCTGCACTACTAGTTAATAAAACAAGTCCAGTGAGTGTGGTAAATAATATTTTTTTCATGAATGTTCTCCTCGTTATTTTATCTATAGCTATCTAAACAATTTATGAAAACTATGAGTTTTAGCTTTTGTGATTTTTTGTGTCATCGTGTCAGATGTACAATATTCTTGTTGGGGAGTATTTTTACATTGACTCATTTTTTAATCGTTATAATGAAAAAAAACCACATCGGGTGATGTGGCAAAAAGGTATAACTCAATGAATACTGAAACAAATGTATACCAGAGGATATGAGTTTAGAATATAAATCAATTATTAAAATAAACTTAAGAAAGTAATATTAATTAAAGATTTTCTAAAAATTTTGATAAACCTTCAGGTGCTCTTCCTTCTAGTCGACTACTGGTGGTTACTCGAACTAAATTGCTCCATGTAATATTGCAGCACTGCCTTATCAGTTTTTGAATGAGCGAAACATCTTCATGGCAAGGAACAGGTTCAAAACCGCCTACTTGCATATAAGCAGCAGCACTAAAGCTTAAATTTGCCCCATGAATATGATGATGATCCATACAGTCTTGATAATGAGACAAATACTTTTTTTGTTTCATAACCGATAAACGACTCAGGTCATCTAAAGTCACAATACCGCAAATTGCATCGGTAGGTTGATGCAAAATTTGGCAACGTAACCAGTCTGGGCTAACCACACTATCGGCATCGGTACAGGCCAGCCAAGTTGCGCCGTTTTGAATAAGTTGGCGGATACCTAAGTCCCGTGCCTTTCCGACACATGCATAATTACATTCAATCCAGCTTACTCCGTAGCGCTGTACAATTGAGCGCGACTGATCCGTACAACTATCAAGTATGACCATGACCTCGACTTGTTCATCCGGTACTTTTTCAATCGCCTCCTGAATTGATTGCAAACAGGCCGGCAAATGTTGCTCTTCATTATGCGCTGGAACTACAACACCTATTTTCATCGTAATTGTTCTCGCTGAGCTATTGATGAAGGATTAACCGTCCAAACATCGACCATAAAGTCTGGATCGTTCAGACTTAAATAGTGATGAAATGGAAAAGATTGTTGAAAGCTTTGGTGGACTTGCTCGGCATTCAATTCAAAATCCTGAATATCATGTCGCCAATGGCAACACAAAATTTCCCCTTCCGGGTTTAAGGCCTGCTTTAACTGTTCAATAAACTCCCCTAACTCATCGAATGTGAGGTAGTACGCCACCTCGCTAATTACAATCAGGTCAAATTTTTGTTCATACAATTCTTCAGGTATTTTTCTATTTTCAACAGTTACATGTTCAAATGCTTCTAACCGTTGGGATGCGAGCTGAACGGCTTGCTTCGACACATCAATACATAACAGATGAGCCGCACGCTGAGCCAGATAAACACTTAAATGTCCATTTGAACAGCCAATTTCTAAAACTTTTTCGTAGTGTGGTCGTGTTAATAATGCAAGGCAGATTTGTCTTTTACGGGCTTCGTACCAGTGATAATCATAGCCCCATGGATCATTATTACTACGATACAACTCCTCAAAATACATACGAGAATGAGTCACTCAGATATACCTCATAAGGCATTAAAAGACGGCTAATTGCACTTGAAGACAAAACGGCGGAATTGCCAGTGCTTTCATCGGCTTCAAGTTGTGTTTTAAATTGCATAACCGCACGATGTTTTTTAATTAATTGGTTTTCCGTTAAGGCATAAGCTTTTGCTTTGGACCAATCAATACGTGGGTCTAAAGGCTCTGCCCAATGCCATGCCCAAATCAATACATGTAGACAGAGTAATTGATGATCTTTTGCAAAGGCCTGTACCGTTTTTCCGACAGCTTCATGGTCAGGATGTCCATCAAGTGCATAGCTACAAATTAAAATATCTTCAGGCTGAACGATTCTGCTGAGCGCTTGATTCAACTGATGAGTCTGCAAATGAATCTGACCATCCATAAGATTTAAAGCAATTCGTTCAGAAAAATCTGATACGCCTAGACTGTCCAAAGCAGCTAAAGTTTCTTGTGGCCGTAAATCGTTTAATTGGTCTGGGCTGTATTTTGTTGAGTGCGGATGGCTTTGTGTTCCATTACTGACAGCCACAATAACAAGGTGACAATTTTCTTTGACTAGCTGCTGCATTAAACCGCCACAACCCAGCACTTCGTCATCGGGATGCGGCGCAACGATCACCACTCTTTTAGATTGAAATAACTGTAAATTCAGCCCGTCTAAAGGATGATTTTTAAATGCCTCTAGCCACCTGAACTTCGATGTCCCTTCACCTGAAATCACACGGTCTTCGACCAAGGGATGCGTTAAAGTTCCCATAAGCTTTTCTCCGGCAAACAGAGCTCTGCAATAGACTCATAGTCAAAAGCTGCATGGCTCTGTCGAATAAAGACAGGCAAATCAGCAATGAGCTGAGAAAATATAGCTTCTTCACAATAAGGCCGTGCACCTAAAGCTTTGCCAACGAGTTGAATAACACTCTGGCAGCATTGTTCTGTTTGGGCACGTAATATACGGATTTCACGCTCATGGCTGAGCATAGGCTCATCATCAATAAGCATGGCAACATATTGAAGAAATTGTTTAGTCACACAGAGCTGTTGAGCCAACTCCCCTAAATACATTTTTTTAAATGCGTTTGGATTAAGTTTGCAGCTTTCATGTAGAAAGCCAACTAAGCGTACCACCGCACCATACCAACAGGCCGCGACACCGGCTGCACCATGCCAAAATCCGGGACGTTCCAAATACCGATTTGGCTGACCTATAACCGTAACGGGAGTATTGTCAAAATGTACTTGGGCTGTTTGGGTTCCTTGCATGCCGACTGCTTGCCAGTGACTTAGGTCAACATGAACCGAAGGATGAGCCAATTCAACAATACAAAGCTGTGCTTGGCCTTGTTTGTCCTTATAGCTCATTAAGGCTTTTTGAATAAACTCAGCACCTGAGCACCAAGTTTTTATACCACTACAATGATTGTTCTCTACTTGTATGGGTGCTGGTCCACCCTCTGCTGCCCATACGGCCCAAGTCTGATCATCTATTTCGTGTTGATAGCCAAGCTCATTTAAAATACTTAAGGCATCACAATGTGATTCAAATAATTTAGCTAGACTTAAATCATACCCTGCCACTTGAGCAAACATTTGCCACCGCTGATAGGTTTGACCTGAAGCTGGATAGGGTAAATTTTTAGCTAATCTTACCAATTCGCGAAGCAAATCTTGGCGTAGCTGACTTTTGTTTTCAGCCTGAGCATGCTCGAATTCACTCAACATACTCAAGACAGTCATATTTATAGATATTTTAATATTCATTACAAATAATTATTCAAAAGTATTCACTTAAACATATCGAAATAATTCTGTTTAATTAAAGATATAAAATGTAATGAAAAGATATTTTCTATAACTTTATTAAATGAATATTTCTTTTTATTTCATTGTTATTTAAATATATCGCTTAAGTGAAATTATAAAATATTCATGTAAGGTTTATTAAAAAACTAAGATTTCTGCTGTTTTATCCAGTAATTTAGTTTCTACCGTTTTTCTATTTCCAAAGAAGAGGTCAAAAATGAGTACTTTAAATATTAATGATATTAAAAAACATGCAGACGTTATTGCTTCTTGTGGTACTAAAGTAGGGACTGTCGATCATCTAGAAGGTGAAAATCAGTTGAAACTCACTCGTGATGAAAACGATCAACATCACCTTATTCCTACTTCTTGGATTGGGGAGGTAAAAGATGATCAAGTCATTTTAAATAAAAACTCAAAAGAAGTTCAAGAAAACTGGCAAGCCATTTAAACTTCTTTGCACAGTGAGTTTCTAACTGTGCAGCTTATTTAAAAATATAAACAACAATTAAAATAAAACAATTAGAATTAAAAAAGTAAAAAGCTCCTTTTCATTAAGGAGCTTTTTATTTATAGCATTAAATTTTTTATTTAATATTTTTATAAGTTACTATGATTTATCGCAACCGAACGGGTTGCTTTACGCTTTCGGGTCACAAATAATCCGCAACCCACCACAGCTAAAGTCACACCTAATGATAAAGTGGTTTCATAACTATAGGCTGGCGAGAAGAACATATAAGCCAATACACTTAAAATAATGATAATCACAAACCAAGTGAGCCATGGAAATAGCCACATTTTAAATGGAATTTCCGCTCCAGCTGCCTCGAGCTTATGTCTTAGACGCAATTGTGAAAATGCAATAACCAAGTACACCAGCAAAGCAATGGAACCTGTACTTGAGAGCAATAAGCTAAATACTTTTCCAGGGAATACGTAGTTAATGACACAGCACACTAAACCGATAAAAGTTGAAGAAAACACCGCAATAGCAGGTACACCCGCATAATTCACTTTCGTCACTGCCTGTGGTGCTTCATTGCGTGTTCCTAAGCGAAATAACATACGAGAAGACGTATAAATTGCGGCATTCATACAGCTCGCCACGGCGATAAACACAACGGTATCAATAATAAGTTTAGTGCCCGGTACGTTTAAGCTCATTAAAACGTATTGGAATGTCCCGTACTTTTGTAAGTCCGGTGAACGCCAATCGACAAGTGAAACAGCAATAAACATTGAGACCACAAAGAAAAGAATAATACGGTACAACACCAAATTGGTGGCACGTCTAATTTTCTGTTTAGGGTTAGATGACTCTGCTGCGGCAATCGAGACAATTTCCACCCCAAAGAATGAAAATGCCGTAATTAAAATGGCAGATAAAATGCCTCCCATACCGTGCGGCATAAAACCAGCGTTGTTGTATAAATTGGCAACGCCACTGACATTTTTAGCTAAAGGCCAAACACCTGAAATTGCCAAAATACCAATAATGATAAACCCAATAATGGCAACCACTTTGACTAAGGAAAACCAGAACTCAAACTCACCAAAACTTTTGGTACTAAAAAAGTTGGCTAAGCTTAAGAACACAATAAAGCAAAACGCATAGATAGAAACTGAAACGCTCGGAAACCACGAATGTAAAATTTCAGCACCTGCGATGGCTTCTACCGGAATCGCAAGCACCCAAAACCACCAATATAACCAACCAATAGTGAAGCCTGCCCACGGGCCAATGGCTTTACGGGCATAGGTAGAAAATGAACCGGTGTCCGGCTCTAAAACGGCCATTTCACCTAACATGCGCATCACCAGAAATACCATAATGCTGGTAATCAGGTATGCAAGAATGACCGCGGGGCCTGCTTTGGCAATTGCAGAAGATGAACCGACAAATAAACCTGCGCCAATAACACCGCCAATACTAATCATTGTGATATGGCGATTTGAGAGTCCTTCGCCTAATTTTTTTGTTCTATCATTATTCATATTTCATTCCTTAAAAATATATCCATAAAAACAATCTATTACATGCTTAAAATCCTACAGTCATGAAAAAAGGGAAAACTGCTGTTTTCCCTGATAATAAAAATTAATTTAAAGTCGGCATTGAGAACTGTTTTGCTTCACGGACTTGAGCCGATGGCCAGCGCTGTGTAATGGTCTTACGGCGTGTGTAGAAACGGACACCATCTGGACCATACGCATGTAAATCACCAAATAACGAACGTTTCCAGCCACCAAAGCTGTGGTAAGCCACAGGTACTGGTAAAGGCACGTTAATACCGACCATACCGACTTGAATGTGACTGCTAAAATAGCGAGCAGCTTCCCCATCACGGGTATAGATACAAGTACCATTGCCATATTCGTGGTCATTAATGAGTTGCATCGCTTCTTGCATGCTATTCACACGCATAACTTGCAACACAGGACCAAAAATTTCTTGCTGGTAACTGGTCATGTTTGGTGTGACTTGATCAATTAAAGTTGGCCCAACAAAGAAACCTTTTTCATAACCTGCCGGTTTTGCATCACGGCCATCTACCACAATTTTTGCGCCTTGCTGCTCTGCGCTTTGAATATAAGCCTGCACTTTGTCTTTATGCGCTTGGGTAATAAGTGGTCCAAAGTCGTTGCTTGCATCTGCATAGTGGCCGAACTTCAATTTTTTCATTTCTTGAGTCAGCTTATCAATTACGACATCGGCAACTTCATCGCCAATAGCAACCGCAACCGAAAGTGCCATACAACGTTCGCCCGAAGAGCCAAAAGCTGCGCCTAACAATGAAGTCACCACGTTATCAATATCGGCATCCGGCATAATAATCGCGTGGTTTTTTGCACCGCCTAATGCTTGGCAACGTTTACCTGTTGAAGTTGCGGTACGGTAAATATATTCAGCAATTGGTGTTGAACCTACAAAGCTGACTGCCTGAATACGCGGATGGTGCAATAAGGCATCTACCGCTTCTTTGTCACCATTCACCACATTAAATACGCCGTCAGGTAAACCCGCTTGTTTTAATAGTTCTGCAAGGTATAAAACCACAGAAGGTGCTTTTTCAGACGGCTTTAAAATAAAGCAATTACCGCAGACTAGTGCCATTGGGAACATCCATAAAGCAACCATGGCCGGGAAGTTAAACGGTGTAATGCCAGCCACAACACCTAACGGTTGGAACTCGCTCCATGAGTCGATATCTGGACCGACATTTTTTGAAAATTCCCCTTTTAAAAGCTCTGGTGCGCCACAAGCATATTCAACATTTTCAATACCACGTTGCAATTCACCTTGAGCATCATGAGAAATTTTACCGTGCTCTTGTCCAATCAAAGCGCAAATCTTTTCGGCATTTTGCTCTAATAATTGTTTGAACTTGAACATAACACGTGCACGTTTAATAACTGGTGTATCACGCCATGCAGGAAATGCTTGCTCGGCGACCTGAACTGCTTCATTTACCGTTTGTGCATCTGCAATTTCGACTTCTTTACTAATTTCACCCGTCGCAGGATTGTAAACTGGCTGTTTTCTTGCCGTTTTAGATACAATTCTTCCTTGAATGAAATGCCCTAGCACTTTTTTGGCTTGTTCACTATGCGTACTATTTTCAGTTGAAACTTCGTCATAGCTAAAATCTTCTAGGCCATTTGTCATTATTGTTACTCCTTACTACAATTAGTTTTCAGATCAAACTGTATTTTTCATTTAGTTTTTTTAAGAGCATCTATTACCGTTATAGATGCCCATGAAAAGTCTCTAAGCCTTATTTCACTTGATAAAGCGCGTCGCCCACGGCATTCATTAAGCGATCAATATCTGCCTCAGTGCTGTTAAACATTGGACCGAACTGAAGCGTGTCGCCTCCAAAGCGAACATAGAATCCTTCTTTCCAAAGTTTCATACCAAGCTCAAAACCTCGAATGGTGACATCACCATCACGCGGAGCTAACTGCAACGCACCAATCAAGCCACAGTTGCGAATATCTAAAATGTGCGGTGCGCCTTTTAAACCATGCAGCATTTTTTCAAAACTTGGAGCCAACGCCGCCGATTGAGCTAACAAGTTTTTCTTTTCTAAAACTTCAAGCGCAGCTAAAGCGGCAGCGCAAGCAACTGGATGTGCCGAATAGGTATAGCCGTGAGTAAATTCAATGGCGTGTTCTGGTAAGTCTTGCTGCATAAATGCAGAGTAAATTTCATGGCTTGCCACCACACCACCTAAAGGAATGGCACCATTGGTGACTTGCTTCGCAAAGTTCAAAATATCTGGTGTTACCCCAAAATATTCGGCCCCCGTCCACGTACCTAGGCGACCAAAACCTGTAATCACCTCATCAAAAATTAACAAGATGTCATTCTGGTCACAGATCTCTCTTAAACGTTGTAAATAGCCTGTTGGCGGCACAATACAACCTGCTGAACCAGAAATAGGCTCTACAATGACGGCTGCAATATTTGAAGCATCGTGTAGCTCAATTAACTTAAGCATTTCATTGGCAAGTTCTACCCCGCCTGTTTCTGCACAGCCTTTGGTAAAAGTTAAATTTGGCTGCAAGGTATGCGGTAAATGGTCTACATCCATAAGCTGACCAAACATTTTACGGTTGCCGCCAATACCACCTAAGCTTGTCCCCGCAACGTTTACCCCATGATAGCCACGAGCACGACCAATCAATTTGGTTTTACTTGGTTTACCTTTAATACGCCAATACGCACGTGCCATTTTGATAGACGTATCTGCCGACTCTGAACCTGAGTTGGTAAAGAAAACGTGTTGTAGTTTTTCAGGCATATGCTGAACAATTTTATCTGCAAGCTTAAAAGACAATGGATGACCAAACTGAAAAGCTGGCGAGTAGTCGAGCTGACCTAATTGAGCACTCACCGCTTGTTGAATTTCGGGTAAGGTATGGCCTGCACCACACGTCCATAGGCCTGAAAGTGAGTCATAAATTTCACGGCCCGAATCATCAATTAGGTACGATCCTTTGGCACCCACAATCATGCGTGGGTCTTTAGCAAAGTTTCGGTTTGCAGAGAAAGGCATCCAATGTGCCTGATAATTTATGTGCATATTATTATTAGTTTGAACCGCATCCAAAGTATGCTCAGAGTCGCTAAATTTATCCGTATCAAACATAACCATTCCTGTTTATTTTCAAATTATGGTTTGAGTGTACATAGCGAGATAAGTTTGATAAATTCAAATTATCTTGAGTTTAGATTTAAAAAAACAAAACTAAATGAAACCTAAAAAATTAAATCAAGTCACTGATTTTGATATAAAACTTCTCAAAATATTTAAAACAGTTTGCGACTGTCATAGCTTTACATCTGCCGAAAGTATTTTAGGTATTAGCCGCTCTGCAATTAGTTTGCATATGAGTGATTTAGAAAATCGTTTGGGCATTCGACTATGTCAGCGAGGCCGTGCTGGGTTCGCCCTGACCGATGAAGGACGGGAAATTTTAGAATATATTGAAGTACTCACAGCAGCGATTGAAGACTTCCGCTCTAAAGTCAACCAAATGCATAACCGCCTTAAGGGTGAGTTTAATATCGGCATTATTAACAACCTTGTGACTATGCCTAGAGGCTATATCACCAACACCTTGACTCAACTTGCCGAAGAGCATGCCGAAGTTATTATTAATATTAGTATGAGTACTTTGTCAGATATTGAATGCCGCGTGCTCGATAACCGTTTGCATGCAGGCGTTATTCCCCTTGTGACACCTTTGTCTGGTTTAGACTATTTCGACTTATATAGTGAAAGTTCGTTTTTATACTGCGGCAAAAACCATCCTTTATTTAACCAATGCAGTAGCATCAATTTAAATGAATTAAAAAAATGGCAAGCTATTCTTCCTAATTATGCGATTACCTCGGAAGCAGCAAAGTTACATCAGCTTTTAGACTGTAAAGCGACGGCAAGTGACCGCGAAGGTATTGCCTTTCTGATTTTAACTGGCAAATTTTTAGGTTTTTTACCTGACCACTATGCAAAAAAATGGGTTGAAGACGGTGTGATGCAACCTGTTTTAAAAGAGAAGATGCATTACAGTACCCCTATATGCTTAATTACTCATAAGGGTAAAAACCACAATAATATTTTAAAAACCTTTATGGATATGCTTGAGAAACGCATAAGCAATGATTAAAAATAGTTATATATAGATAGAAAGATATAGATAATTTTACAAATAATGAATCTTTTTATTTAAAAAAACTTTACAATAGATATTAATAAAACAATTTTTATAGTAGTTTTTTTAGATAAAAATGACTATCCAGTATATTTAAATCAATTTAATATTTAACAAATATAATTTAACAGTCTGTTTTTAATAAATAAAAAATATATAATCGCACCGCAAAGTAAACATAAATACTTAAGGTTTATTCATGAAAAAAATTTCAACTTTAGCAGTTTCTATTTCATTTATTATGTTAACGGGGTGCGGTGGAGGCAGTTCAAGCTCTAATAATACTGAAAATGTATCATCGCAAGCTCAAGGGCAATCTACTCAAAATGTAAATAGTCTAAAGTGTGATAGAGGTATTCTCTTAAATTCTACGCTTTCAACCAATACAATTTTTGATGAGCCGTTATACTCTCTTACATACAATTATAAACAAGTCTCAACAGCTAATAGCTACACTACAGTAAAACAATTGTATGCAGATGAATTTCAAAGAAATGGGCAGATGATATATTCATCTCCTAAAGCAATTTATAATGTAACTGCTGACGAAATTGAAAGTAGTTCGGCTGAAGATGTTGTACAAACTTACGACCTTAACTCTTTTGGTCTTTTCACTAAAAAGACTTATCAGAAGCAAAATAATGGTTGGCCTGAGGGCTATATTGTTGCATCACAAGGCTCACAAATTACGACTGCTCAATTTAATGATACTTGTAGTTTAAATTCAGATAATGTTAGTTTCGATTATGAGAAAATTGATGTTTCCGGTAAAAAAATAACTGATATTTTCCCACCTGATACAGCGAATGCAACAACTAAAGATACAGACTATATCAATAATCAATTTTCTCGTATTCTTAAAGATAATCAAACAGCCTTTGCAAACTTAGTAAATAGTAACGCAACTTTCCCAAGCGGTTCTTTTGTTTATGTACCGAAGTCTGTTGTTTATAACAATACCGAATTTTATTTATTTGATAGCTCACTCACTGATTTCAAAACCCTAGCTGAATGGCAACAAAAATATTATCAAAACTTTAATTATAAATTTGATACTGTTGCTGGTTATAAGGTGACTTATTTTGTAGATAGTGCAGGTAACCCAATTTATGACAATGGTAAGGATCCAGCCATTGAAATGAATGGCAAAATCTATGATGGTGAATGGCAAGTTAAAGGTAATGTTATCTCTGAAACCTATGGTGTACCACCAACTACATGGAACACCAACTACCAATCAAAAAGTGACTTTGCTTTATTCAATAAAACAAGTTATGACTTTCTTGCTACCCAAATCCAAACTTACTATAAGTAAAATTTAAAACCTGTATATCCCAAAGTACCTTACCCATGTACTTTGGGATATTTATCTAAACCAGTCCAACCTTTAATAAAAAATAATCTAACGTCTTATCTGTTTCACCAATACTGCTTTGATCCACAAGTGGGATAATTGCACCCTCAATCACATATAAAAAGAGTCTGGCCTCATTAAATGATGCATCGGCTTTTAATGTTCTAAGTACGCTATAGATTTCATTGGTCAGCCATGTTCTGTACCTTACCGCGGTTTGATAGGCGTTTGGATAGCTATTTTTAATTTCAAAAACGGCCTTAAATAATAAGTAATATGGCCCTTCTATATCACTATGTAAAAAATAAAGTTTCTTGAGTTTATCTATTGCGGCTGTGTCATGGTCATACTCCACCAGTGCAGTCACTTGGTCTTGAAGTCGTTCTTTTTGCACGATTAGACAGATATCAATGAAGCGCTGTTTAGAGTGAAAATAGTTATAAAACGTCATTTTTGTGACTTCGGTTTCCCTCACAATCTTGTCGACGCCAACTGTGTGAAACCCACCGTGCTGGAACAGATGAATCCCTTTTTTTACAACTTCAAAAGCACGTGTTGGGAGCGTTAAATTTGGCATAGTTTTACCGTTATAAAATAATTTTTTGTTGTATATAAATGAGATATAAAAATCTGTGCCCTTTCTGGGAGAAAAAAAGACACAGCAAAACCCATAAAGGCTGTGCTTGGCACATCTCGAGTTTTATAGTTGCTAAGTTTTTGGTCGTGATGATTTAAAGCTTGATAAACCTAATGGCGATCAAACTCGTTAACAAACTAAGTTGTGTTGTTATAGCTTTTGGCAAAGGTTGCCAAGAAATAATGGATGTGCAAAGCCAACTCCTTTTTATTGGGAGTTCTGCCAGACATATTAAATTATGGTGGCAGAACGGAAGAGGGTTGACAGACTGGTCAAACGAGCCAGCACACCCGTAGGTGTCCCCCTCCCGTTCCACCGCAGAGGGGGCGAGAGTGGCTAAACACTAAAAGTATAAAACCTTTAATGCTCGTTTGATTCAGCCTGTCAAAGCCGGCTGGCAATGTGGCCAGCAGGCAAAGGATAGTGCTCAACCCTATTGCAGTCAAGCACACAAAATGACATTTGTTTTAAAATAGATCATTAAAAAGTAAGGATAAATAATTAAAATTTATTGTTAATTTGGGGTTGAAAATTAAAGTAAATATTTGAGCTTATACACTTTTACGTTTATAAGAAAAATAAGAACATCCGGCACACGACGCCATAATGATTGTTATCCCAATGATCTGAAAATGATTTAATCGTTCATCTAAAATCAGCCATCCGGCTAAAGCACTTACCGCGGGTGATGCGCTCACTAATATTCCAAAAACTCGCGGATGCAATTTTTTCATAGCAACCATATCTAATATAAATGGAATAGCACTCGCGAGCATCGACATGAGTAAACAGGTAAGAAGAATCTTATAACTATCAAAAATATGGATAAAGTGAGTTGCACCTAAAGGCGTTGCAAACAAAGCCGCGAGAAACATTCCTGTTGCAACCGAGCTGCCACCACCTTGTGCAACTTTAGAGCCATAAATAATATACAGTCCCCAACCCACGGCAGCCACAAGCGCATACGTCATACCAATAAAGCTAAAGTTATGGTTTGAATTACCCATAGGTAAAAAAAGCAAACCAATAAGAGATAATGCTCCCCAAAAATAATCTAATTTATTTTTAGACATTAAAATAGCAACCGTAAGTGGTCCCAACACCTCAATAGAAATAGCGATCCCAACAGACATATAAGAAAATGCTTTATAAATTAAAGTATTCATTAAAGTGAGGATGGCCCCATAAATAATGAGATTTTTCCAATTGGTCTGTTTGTTCCAGTCTCTCCAAGGTTTAAACACAACCCATAAAAAACATGCTGACAAAGCAAGTCGAGTTAAGGTCACTCCTTCTGCACTAAGAATTGGGAAAAGGACTTTTCCTATTGATGCGCCTATTTGCACAGAAACTAAAGATAAAAATGCGGCTGCAAATGCTATGCCTTGTCTGGAGTTTGTCTCAATCATCATATTTACCGCTCTGGGAATGATTGAAATTTTAGTTCTATATAACCAATATATTTCTTCTATTTCCCTCAATAAAACGATTAAATAACTCTATATTTGAAGCTTAATGAGAGATTTACTCATGTCAGAAATTTCTTTAGATAATTTTGACTACGCAATCTTAAGAATACTGCAAAAAGACAATAAAACTTCTCATCGAGAAATTTCTGAAAAAATTGGACTATCCGCTGCGTCTGTTCAACGGCGCATATCGCGTATGGAAGAAAAGGAAATTATTTTAAGAAATTGCGCCATTTTAAATCCGCTTAAATTTGGTGAAAAAATCACTTCTATTATTGAAGTGCGACTGAGCGAAGACCGTTCTGTCGTTATGGACAGAGCAAAACTGTACTTTGCTTCCGTTGAAGAAATTCAGCAGTGCTATTTTGTGAATGGCGGAGTGTCTTTTATCATTATCATGCTGAGCAACAACTTATCTCATTTTGAAAGTTTGGTTAGAAAACATTTCGCTGATAATGAAGACGTCAAAACCTATAGAACACTTATTGTTTTAGATCGCGTAAAAGTAAACTTTGAGTTAAATATTTAAACTTTTCAATCTAAGCTTTAAGATCTTACAGCAGTTAGGGTTTTACCCATCTAAACAAATAAAAAGAATAACGACTAAGACGATGTCATAAAAAATCCCGCAGTGTATGGCGGGATTTTTTGTAGTGCGTTGAATTACATATGACCACGTCCGTGGCTATGCATATCAGACCCATGATCACCATGTGCTTTATTATGATAGTACCCCTTACCATGATGAGTGCCATGATAAGCATATGCTTTACCATGATGGCTGCCGTGATAAGCATGACCATAACCATGATGTGAGCCGTGATAACCATGGCCTTTTGCAAAGGTCGGAGCAGAAAGCGCGATGACCAATGCGGCAAAAATATACTTAATGTACTTCATACAAAATTCCTTTTTATTGTAGTACTGGAATTTAAAGTAATACATAAATGTACAGCTAGAAACAAGTGAAAATCTGTACAGGAGTGTAAGGTAGGCTAAGCAAAACTGATCTACTTCATACGCCGTATAAGCAACATAAAATAGATCATTGAAAATAATAAAAATTTAAAACTTAAGTCACTAAAGATATGTTCAACTCAATCAGTAGAACTTTGCCTCACCGACAGGACGGGTTTTAAATCGTCTGTGAAACCACATGTACTGTGTTGGCGCGATTCGAATTTGGTTTTCAATAATTTTATTGACGCGTTCAGCATCATTCACTTCACATTCACTTGGAAAATTTTCAAGTTTAGGTTCAATCAGTACATTGTATTGAGGGTCTCGAATATCCCCACTTCTATAAAAATATAATGGGATTGCGACAGCATTTGAAATGTCCATGAGTCTTCGGTGGGCCGTTACTGTTGCGGCTTGTATTCCAAAGAATGATGCCATGACACCTTGCTTTAAACCAAAGTCCTGATCAGGGCTATACCAGATTGCATGACCATTTTTCAGTTTCGCAATTAAGCTACGCATATTGTCTTTCGCAATTTGGTTTTTATAAACCCGAGCACGACTACGATGAATGAGAAAATCCATAAAAGGATTATTTTGGGGTCTATACACCACATCCATATCGAAAAATAAGGTACAAGCAGCGCCGCCAGCATCTAATAACGTGCTATGTGTGCCTAACAACAAAACACCCCTATCCCGATTCTGTTCCAGATGTTCTAAACCTTTTATATGAACCCTTTTTTTAAACCATGCAGGACAATACCAAGCATTTAAAGCTTCAAATATACCAATCATTGTATCTGTAAAAACTGACTTGGCTTTGGTTTCAATTTGCTCAGGTGTTTTTTCAGGGAAACAAGCTTCTAAATTTCGTAAAGTTGTTTTTCTTCTGGAAGCTAATAGTGTCCAAGCAATTTTTGAGAAAAGTTTTGCTAAACGCCACTGGAGTGCCCAAGGCAAGTACGCAAGAAACATAAGAGTAAAAGCTGTAAACCAGATACCCCAATACTTTAATGATAGAAAGGAAAATTGAAACTGCCCAGATTGATACTGCGGTTCAGATCTCGTCATACTGTAAATATCTAGAGGTATAGGAAATCATGCTAACACACACCGAATCTACACGCGTTTGCAAAGTGTGTCTTAATATTAGACTTATTTTCTTTAGAAGATTTAGATTTCCTGAACATTACCTCTCATATTTATTTCATTATTATATTTTAAATAACAATTACTTATAAAAATTTAACTACTTTAATGATTAAATAAATTATATACAAAAATTAAAATGCTAGTCCTCTCATCACTTGCAGAAACTCTGAATACTCATCTTCACTTTCAAAAGTAAACTCTACTTCTGAACCATCTGTAAACCGAACTAGAACAGATCTCAAATCGGCACTGGTTGTAAATTTAACAACTTGTTCAAGGTTGTAGTGAGTAGATCCTACTTGGTAATACTTATATTCTCTTGCCATAACAACGTTCTACTCAAAAAGTATAAGATTTCATCACTATAGAACAAATAAAGAAAATTTCTAAAGATTTTGTTCACTAGAAACCATTCAAAGCTAAAGGTCACTCTTATTCTTTAACTTAATAAAAAAACCGCTATGAGGCGGCCTTTTATTGATGAGGCATTCAACAATTACTTTTTCAAAGTTTTGGTAAATGCTTCCGAATTAAAATATTCGGTAATTTCCCCACCTTCATTTAAAACTTTTTCCTTTGGAATGCTTAAAAAATCTAGTTCTGATTTTAGGCTAATAAATTCAGGAATATATTTCTTAATAGGTGGTGGAGGTTTAGGCCCTCCTTCTGTAATTTTTTCAATAAATCCAGCTAGCCATAAAATATATTCGTCTTCCATACTATGGTGTGGAATAAGGCTAACATCTATTTTTACTTTGCATTCACTTAATGGTTTTGTTAAAGCTTCTTCAAAATCAATGTAGTTATACTTTAATTTGAATATGCTCCCAGATATCTCTTTACGTATAAAAATCATTAAATTATTAAGATTTTCAATAGTGTCATCTGAAAAAAGCTCAACTTCTTTAACTTTCCTATACACACTTTCTGCAATAGCTAAGTATTGTGGCATTAAGGTTTTGTCCTTATCTTTATCTTTGAAGCGGTATTAGGTGGTCTCTCAAAGTAAGTATGATTCAAGTTATATTTATTCTTGTAAGTTTAAGTAATATTAAGTAAGTATTGTTTATATTGTGTTAATTTATAACTGTTAAACAGCTATTTTTAAGTTTTATTTAATTTCAAGAGAGAAAGAGCGCTATATCAAACTTCATTGCGTTATCTTTCCAACAAATAAAATCAAATCTCTTTCATCAACTATGTTTCCTATCAAAAGCTATTTTGCTTATTTATTAAAATGCGACAACTGTTTGATAAAGTCATTTAAAGGCATTGGACAGCCCCATAAAAAGCCCTGAAATTCGGTACAGCCATTACCTTTAAAAGCACTAAATTGTTCAGCCGTTTCTATTCCTTCTACCAGCACGCGAAGGTTTAAATCTAGACCAATTTTAATAATACCCGTGACCAGTTTATTACTGCGTTTATCATCCAAAGCTGCCTCTACAAAGCTACGATCAATTTTGATTTGGCTAATGGGCATTTTCTGTAAATAGCTTAAAGATGAATAACCTGTACCAAAGTCATCAAGTGAAAGCTGAATGCCATGTCTAGACAAGAAATTCATTTTTTCAATCATGCTTGCACAGTTATTTAAGGCAATATTTTCAGTAATTTCTAAAATGAGTCGAGATGGAGTAATGCCATATTTTTCAACCATAGCAATTATAGTTTGCTCAAAAAGTGGTTGCATGAAATGGTCAGCACTAATATTGACGGAAAGCGTAAGATCTTTAGTTTCCTCTTTTTTGCTCCAGTCTTGTAAAACTTTGCAGGCTTGAACTAATACCCACTCGCCTATCTCTGGCATTAATCCAAAACTTTCTGCTGCAGGAATAAAATCTTGCGTAGGAATATATCCTAAAGTTGGGTGATGCCATCGTAACAAGGCTTCTGCGCCAATTAATTGTTCAGAGGAATTGATTTGCGGTTGATAAAAAAGCTCAAATTGTTCTTTGGTGAGGGCTAAACGTAGGTCATGCACCATGCTATTTTCTATTTGTATCTCTAATTGCATAGTATAAATTGATATACAAATCATGAGAGTAGCCACACAAGTTGCAATCCACCCACCATGATTACGGATATCATCTGACAAAGGTACTGCACTATTAAGTGTAAAAGAGGTACCACTAAAAAATATAAAACACCCAATCGATAATAAAATTAAAATGATTTGTAAAAAGCTTGGATCACGGCGGTAATTTAAATATCCCAGTATTGCGCCGGCAGGCAAAAATAAATGCGCCACTTGAGGCCGATGAGGGGTAGCAATATCGAAAAAAAGGCAAAAAACGACTGGGAAAATCAGTAGGACCGCTTGTGATAAAAGTATGCCCGCCGAAATGCGGTTTTTATAAATGAGAAAAAGGCTAAACATGGAAACTAGTGTGAAACCAATATCCATACAAACAATCAGCCACATGTGTGCAAATGCGAAATAAATAGTCCAAAACAAACAAAAAATAATACAAATAAAGATATTTGCTTTGGCTGCAATTGTAAGCTGCTGGTCTTTTACGTTACGGTAATTTTTCTTGCGTTTTTTAAAGTAAGATGAAGCTATCATAAATAAATCAACCGTAAAATATTTCTTCAAAGACCCCCAGCTTGGTCATTGATACTCCATCTCAATATTTACCAATAAAACGTAATATTTTATTCCTTTCTTATTTGTACTATTCATTTTGAGATTTGGTGTTCTTCAACAGCGTTGCTACAGTTCAGTGGTTTAACTGAACGATACTGCGTTTCGAACACTTTTTAATTTTAAAGTATCAAGACTTAACGATACATGCGTCTGCGGCTCAGGTACAGCCCCTAACTAGTGAAAAATTAGGCGAATTCTAAAGAATTTTCTGTATCGTAATCTTATACACCCGTGAGTGTATAAGATTAGCCGTTCAATAGTCATGAAAATAGCTGAAACGCGCTGGTCACCTTGCAACGCATGAATGTGTATTAGAGATAAATCACAACCAAAACTGCGAAAACGCCATATAAAGCACTTACTGCAACTAATGATCGATCATCGACCGTACCACGGCGGAATAAATTCCATAAAAACACAATCGCCAGTGCAGTAATAATGCCAGATGCTAGTAGCAATGTATCAAAGCGCCACGGTGTGAAAAATATACCCAAAGCACTTGGTATGGTGGCCTGAATCATCATGGCACCAGAAATGTTCGCTAAAGCCAAACGCTCTTTACCTTGGCGTACCCAAATCAGCGCATTCATAATTTCAGGTAATTCGGTCGCAACCGGACTCAGTAATAAAGCAACCAAATGTGGTGGCCAACTTAGCGCTGTACCAATTGCTTCAAGCTGAGCCACAAAAGTGTGCGACGCGATACTAATGACAACTAAAGCGACCAATACCTGTAAGCCAGCCCACCCCAGTGACGGTTCGGCTGCGTTGGGACGGAACTTGAGAGGTTCGAGTTCTTCTTCATCGGCAGATGTATCTGCTTCCTTAATCTCACGCCAAACATAAGCTGCATAAGCCGCTAAAAATAGAATACCTAACCAAGGCTTAATGGCAAACGCGACTAAACCAAGTGCTACTTTTAAAACAAAGATGGCAAGGAAAGAGACTTGATCTCGGCTTAAGCGACCATAATCAACTTGTACTTTATGCGAAGTTCGAGCTAACTTTTTACGATGAAGAATTAATACCAGACCTACAACGGCGTAACCCAAGGTTGCTAGCACCAATGGACCACCCATTGCAGCTCCAACACCAAGGTCTTTTTGTTCTGGGGTATTACCAAACACAACGGCCATAAAGGTCACCGCACTTTCAGGTAGCGCTGTACCAAAAGCTGCGAGTACTGAACCTACTGCGGTTGCACCAAGATTAAGACGTTTACCAAACCATTCAATTCCATTGACGAAATATTCACAGGCTAGGTAAATTGCCGCGGCGGACAAAAAGAATAAGATGAACGTGAGGAGCATAGGAATAGTTCCAGCCGGGCGAAATAAGAAACCATTGGCACGACAACGCTCCTCGCCCGACTAGCAAAGTACGTTGCGGCCAAAGGTCTCGCCTAGCTCTTACTGTATATACAGTGGCTGAACACGCCATGAGATACTCATCTCAAGTTTGTTGACGTGGTCTTCCTAGCGGGTACTAGGAATGGCTACTCCCCAATGACAATGCTGAGGATTTTACCAGTGATTTCATCCGAACTCTACAGAGATAGTCAGACAAAATGATCAAGAGCTCTAAAAATTCACAGTCTGTTTTAAAGCTCTCTTTATTGACTAGATAAAATGTATTTCTACACTGGCATGTACAATTTCTTCATGGATAGACAAAGCTTTTTTAACTGAATCAGGTGTTAAATCTGTTCGGTCTGTTTCTAAAGCCAAAATGCATGAAAATTTTCCTTTACCGACTTTCCATACATGTAAATCTGTAATTTTTACTTGGGACAATTGCTCAATTACTTCTTGTATTTCAGCTACAACTGGATGTGACATTTCAGCATCTAATAAGGTTTTTCCTGTGTCACGCAAAAGCCCCCATGACCACTGTGCAACAACTATCGCCCCTACAATACCTAATAAAGCATCTAAAAAATTCCATCCAAAATATTTACCCGCTATAAGTGCGGCTATGGCTAATACAGACGTTACGGCATCGGCAACCACATGTAGAAACGCAGCTTTATGATTTAAATCGTGATGGTGATCATGATGATGGTGGTGACTATGCTCATGGTCATGATGGTGGTGGTGATGTTCATGATTATCATGTAATAACCACGCACAGATTAAGTTGACTGCCAAACCTACAACAGCAATAGAAATCGCTTCATTATAATGAATATCAACAGGATGGAGTAACCGTTCGATAGATTGAAACCCCATCAAAAGTGCAACGACCATTAATAATATTGCACTGCTATACCCACCCAAAATTTCGATTTTCCAAGTTCCGAAACTAAAGCGTTTGTCATAGGCATAACGACGAGCCATTTTATAAGCCACATAAGCTAACCCTAGAGCAACCATGTGTGAACTCATGTGCCAGCCATCAGCTAAAAGAGCCATGGAGTTAAAGACCCAGCCACCCACAATTTCAAAGACCATCATCACGGCAGTTAAAATCGTTGCAATCAAAATTTTCTTTTGAGCCAGCGGGTTTCCTTCATCGAACTGATGAGAGTGGTAGCGTTCTAAATTACTGTTAATTTCCATATTTATGGTCTTTTGATGATACTCCCCCATAGTATATATTTTTTTGGAAGGAAATATATTGTCTCTCTATTGAGCTAAGGAAAATTTTAATAAGTATTTGACCTTCAAGACTCATGTACCAGAATGCCTAAATGTAATTTCAAGAAAATGGATAATGAGCCAGAGGCCAATTTTTTTTAATCGTCACTATTTTAATGGACTGGAAAAAGTGATTTTAGAATTATCTCGTAGACAACCGTTTAACCAGTTTCTTTTGCAGAATAACAACCAAAATTGGGAACCCTGCTGCTGAAATTGCGGATATCGCCAGTAACTTATTTACACTTTGTGGTGCCATGTCATGGTCTGGTAATAGAAAAGCGGATAGGAAAAATGCGACGGTTGTCATCAGATACATGATTGATGTTTGTAATGAAGAGAATCCAGCTCGTTGCCGATCATTAGGAAACTGAATCGTAACCACTGAAGATGACACCAAACGACTGTAAGATGCGCCGAGAAATAAACTAATAAATAACGCTGCATGCTCATAGCCTAGCACTGGTATAAGCAAACTTAGTATAAAGACAATAGTTGAACCTGTAGCCAGTACCAAAGCAGAAAAACGGGAGGTTAACGCCCCTGTAATTTTTGTAGATAAATAACCCATCACGCCCCCGCAAAAAAATAGCCAAGGCAGTAGGTCTTGCGAAGCGCCCAATTGTTGAATCATTAAGGGTGCCAAAATAGGAATGACCAGCATAGGACTAAACTGTACGAGCGCATTAGCAGAAGCGAACAGTAGAGTATCCACATCTAAAGGCGGCGCACGAAGCGTATCTAAAGAGACTTGGTCTTTGGGTATAAACGATACAATTAATGGCAACGCCAACACACATAATGCACTTATGAGCCATAAAGCCACATGCCAACCATAGTGAGTGCATAGAAATAATATGGTGGGCATTCCGACAATACTTACTATTGAAAATGACGCGATCACCGTCGCCAACATTTTTCCCCGTAAATTAGGCGGTGCGTTGTTTATTAATATACTTATACCCACACCCATTGTTGTACCGCCAACCAGCCCCGCACAAAATCGTAGTGCAAGTAGAAAACTAAAATTGGATGTGCAGGTAGTCAAAAGTGTTAGGAGGCCTAATAGCACCATATTGATAATTAAAAAACGTTTTTTATTGAAATGATCAATCCAGTAAAAAGCAATAATTCCCGAAAGGACGGCGCCAAGCGTATACATCCCTGAAACATAACCTGAGAATGATACTGGCACTGCAAAATCTGTTGCCATAAAAACAAAAACAGGATTAAACACCATATATTCCAGTGCATTCGCGAACTGGACGATAGCAATTACAGTGGCTATCCGCATGAGAGCTTTATGATTAAACGTCTGTGTGGCTAGGGACATCGCAGTAACCTATAGATAAAAGATGTCCAAGTTTAACTACTATCAATAGTGTTTATTATATGGTAGAAATAGCACTTATTATTATCAAATATGGGATAATTGATGCGTCCTGCTCTGGATTTTAATACCCTGAAAGTATTCATTGCTGTGGTTGAAAGAGAAAGTTTTGTGGGCGCATCGAAACTGCTTGAAATGCCGACATCAAACGTGAGTCGCTGTATTTCTCAGTTAGAAGAAAAACTCGATCTTCAGCTCATTGAGCGTAGTACTCGACATATGAAACTCACTCAGGCGGGACAACTACTCTATACCAGAGCAAAGCCATTACTAGAAGCGCTTGAGCAAACTGAGACAGAATTAACGTTGCGACAAATGCAACTTAAAGGTCCATTACGGATCTGTATTCCCAATGAAATAGGCCCTGCATTGCTAGGTTCTGTTATTGCAGAATTTGCCTGTCAGTATCCCGAACTAGAAATAAGCTGTGTCACAAATTTGTCGGGTTTTGAATCTCTGCGAGATGATCTGGATTTAGCTATTATTATTAGCCGCGGTCAAATGGATAACAGTGACTATATCGCTCGTCATCTGGTGACTATCCCTTGCACCATTGTTGCAGCTCCTTCTCTCATTCAACGTTATGGTACACCTACTCATATTCAACAATTTGAAGAATTACCCTGTATTACAACAGTAAGTGCACTCAAAGGTACTCCTTGGCAATTTGTTAATAAAAAGGGTGAGTTCGAGACCATCAAGGTTAAAGGGCATTATCGGGTAAACAGCGGAGAGATGGCAGGCCAAGCTGCTGTAGCAGGTATCGGTTTTGCAATTTTATCGAAACACGCTTGCCAACCTTATATTAGTGATGGTCGCCTCATCGAGATTGAGTTTGAACAAGCAGTAGCGCCACTGCAATTGTTTGCACTTTATTCAGATCGCCGCTATTTGCCTGCTAAAACAAGAGCGCTTATAGATTTCATACAGCAGAAATTGGGGCACGCATCCTTATAAAATCTATCATTTCATACGCATTCTGAAATCGACATATTTAACTATGTCAGTTTTATCAGGACTGCCAATCGTCACCCTTTCTTCTACTCAAACTGCTCAGATCGCTTTCTTTTGCTGCTTATTTCCTCGCTCATTTTAGGAATCCTTTTTGCCAATCAGTCGCAATTTGTTAAGATGGCAACCGTGAGAAATTAAGTTAAGCTCACACACTGTTGACTCAATTTTGACATAAAAAAAGTACACGAAAAGGTATACTTTTTTCTTAGATTAAGTCCAATTCACACAGAAGTTGGTAGAATTGGCTAGATGACCAAACGTAAAATATTATTGATTTTTTAAGGGTTTATTACGCATGAATAGCGCTGAAATCATGGCCGATCTCTCTAACCACACTCCAATGATGCAGCAATATCTCAAGGTCAAAAAAGATTATCAACATGCGTTGCTGTTTTATCGTATGGGCGACTTTTATGAACTTTTCTTTGAAGACGCTCATTTAGCAGCCAAACTTTTAGGAATTACCCTAACCCATCGTGGTAAAGCAAACGGTAACCCAATTCCAATGGCGGGTGTTCCTTACCATTCAGCCGAAGGTTATTTAGCACGTTTGGTAAAAGCAGGCCGCACTGTAGCCATTTGCGAACAAGTCGGTGAAGTCACTGGTAAAGGCCCTGTTGAGCGTAAAGTTGTTCGTATTCTGACCCCTGGTACATTAACCGACGACGCACTACTCACAAGCTATCAATCCTCTAACCTTGTTGCGCTATGCATCCATCAAAATCAAATTGGTTTTGCGTTACTCGACTTAAGCGCGGGTATTTTTAAAGTTCAACAACAAGACTACAAACCTGAACAACTTCCAATTGAACTGGCACGCCTCATGCCAAGTGAAATTTTGATTGATGAAGATCTGGTTGATCCGAACATTATCGAACAAATTAAAAAGCATTTAGATTGCCCTGTAACTAAGCGCCCAAATGTAGACTTCAACTTAAATAACGCACAAAAAACCTTATGTGATCAGTTCTCTGTATCAACACTTTCTGGTTTCGGACTCGATCCATTACCTTTAGCTAAAGCTGCTGCTGCAGCACTTATTCACTATGCCAAAGAAACTCAGAAAACGGCGTTACCGCATATTCGTTCTATTCTTTTGGAACAAAGCACAGACTTTATTGCGCTCGACCCAATCACGCGCCGTAATTTAGAAATTATTGAACCGTTGTTTGAACATGGCACATCATTATTCCAACTGGTGAACGACTGCCAAACTGCAATGGGTGGCCGTTTACTCAGCCGTACACTCATGCAACCTGTTCGTGATACGGCGTTGCTCGATGCCCGCTTAGATGCAATTGAACAACTCATTCAAGGCTACCATGAAACTCCTGTTCGTTTAGTTCTTAAAGAAATTGGCGATATTGAACGTGTGCTTAGCCGTGTTGCTTTGGGTAGTGCGCGACCACGCGATTTGGTTCAGCTTCGTCATGCTTGCGCGCAAATTCCATTTTTAAGAAATGCTTTAGCCCCTGTTATTCAATCAAAAAAGTCTAAATTGCTAGGACAACTTGATCAGGAATTAGGTGACTTTAAATCGTTGCACCAACATTTAATGGCAGCCATTGTCGAAAATCCGCCTGTATTACTTCGTGATGGCAATGTAATTGCAGAGGGTTATGATGCTGAACTCGATGAATTGCGCCAAATTCGTGATCATGCAGGCCAATTCCTCATTGATTTAGAAATAAAAGAGCGTGAACGTACGGGCATTAATACCTTAAAAATCGGCTATAACCGTGTGAGCGGCTACTACATTGAGCTTACGCGTGCTCAAGCTGAGCAAGCCCCTGCCGACTATATTCGCCGTCAAACATTAAAAAATGCAGAGCGTTACATTACGCCTGAGCTAAAAAGCTTTGAAGATAAAGTTTTATCAAGTGAATCTCGTGCATTAGCGCGTGAAAAAGCATTATTTGAAGCTTTACTTGAAAACCTTCGTGAAAATATTGCTCACCTACAAATGATGAGCTCAGCAATTGCACACATTGATGTAATTGCAAACTTTGCTCATCAAGCACGTTTAAACAATTGGGCTCGTCCTGAATTTACCCCAGAAACTGGTATTAAAATTCAAGGTGGCCGTCACCCTGTAGTTGAAGCATTAAGTAAAGCACCATTTACACCAAATGATACGTTCCTTGATGTGCAGCACCGTATGGCTATTATTACTGGTCCAAACATGGGCGGTAAATCTACCTTTATGCGTCAAACTGCATTAATCAGTTTACTGGCTTACTGCGGTAGTTATGTTCCTGCACGAGCTGCCAAACTCGGCCCGATTGACCGTATTTTTACGCGTATTGGTTCAGCCGATGATTTGTCGACAGGTAAATCAACATTTATGGTTGAGATGACTGAAACTTCACAAATCTTGCACCATGCAACCAATCAGTCTTTGGTGTTAATGGATGAAGTTGGCCGTGGTACCAGTACCTACGATGGACTTTCTTTAGCATGGGCTTGTGTCGTTGATTTAACTAAACGTGTTAAATGTCTATGTCTATTTGCCACACACTATTTCGAATTGACTGAGTTAGGTAGTGAAGCAGGTATTGATAACTATCATGTGACTGCACAAGAACTTAACGGCAACCTGATTTTATTGCATAAAGTTCAACAAGGACCTGCAAGTCAAAGTCACGGTTTACAAGTTGCGAAATTAGCTGGTATTCCTGCCAATGTCATTAAAGAAGCTCAAAAACGTTTACGCATTTTAGAGAAGCAACAACAGCAACACTTACAAACTAGTGTTCAAGATGACTTGTTTGCAACTTTAGATTCGGACGCGAAATCAAATACTCAAGTCATAGAGAAAGTGATTGAAATCGAAGTATCGTCACCTGCCCTAGACTTACTTAAGCAAATTGAAGTCGATAACTTGACGCCTCGCCAAGCACTTGAACAACTTTATGAGCTAAAAGCTGCGCTTAAATCATAATTATTGATTGAGCAAACATGTCTATGGGCATGTTTGCTCTTACTTGAAGGAGAATAAAATTTCTATTTTCTTAAGGCCACTACAATACACAGAGATCGATTTAATTTGGCAACAAATTAGCCGACGTGAACTGATTACCCAACTCTACATACAAAAACAAGATCAACTCGAATTAACAGATTGTTTTTATGATGTTAAGCATTGGGATGCATATCATTTAGAAAATGATCCACCAAAATTAAAAGAACTCTATGAACAAGGTGCTTCATTTGTAGGTGCTTTTAATGCGACTGAACAGCTCGTGGGCATTAGTGTCGTATCGAATCAACACATTGCTGATTATCCCGATGCAAAATTACTGCAATATTTTTATGTCGATGCCGATCAACAAGGTCAAGGTATTGGTGCAAAGCTCATGCAAGCGGCAAAAGAATCGGCCAAGCAACTAGGCGCTCTTCAACTTTATATTTCAGCTACGCCAAGTAAACGTACAGTCGACTTTTATATGAAGCATGGTGCGACAGTATTAAAACACCCAGATCGGCAATTATGGGAGTTAGAACCAGAGGACATTCATTTGCTTTGTATGCTTTAAGGTTCATTATTTAGCAATTTTTTAGTTATCAATGTGCCGTAAAAGAAATTTCAAAGGTGAAAGTTGTATTTAAGGTATCTAATCAAATAGATACCTTGATCCAAATGACATTTAAAGTCATCAGAAAAAATTTATTCAAGTTGTTGTTTTTAAAAACATATTATTATTTTAATTTTACAATTTGGCTGATCTTAAGCCCAGAACATTGTTTTAAATATCAAAGTTTTAACTTATCTTCATATGTATAAATAAACAATATCAATAAAAGCAATTGTTTGTTTACCCCTTTTTTGCCTAAAATAAGCTATTCGAAATGAAACCATATTTTTTAGGTAGCTGTCGCCATGACCTTTGTTGTCACTGAAAATTGTATTAAATGTAAATACCAAGATTGCGTAGAAGTTTGTCCTGTAGACTGTTTTTACGAAGGTCCGAATTTCCTAGTGATTAATCCGGATGAATGTATTGACTGCGCATTGTGTGAACCAGAATGCCCTGCAAATGCAATTTTCTCTGAAGATGAGTTACCGGAAGGTCAAGAAGTATTTATTGAATTAAATGCTGAACTTTCTCAAAAATGGCCTAACATTACTCAAATTGGTGACCAACCTGCTGACCGTGAAGAATGGAACGGCAAACCAGATAAGCTACAGTATCTAGAAAAATAATTTCAAAAAAGATCAGCAACCGCTGATCTTTTTTATACCCTATTCAAACATTTCATTGCAAATTCCTCGTAATTTGTGCACTGTTTTGCATTAAAATAGGCGCAATATTTATTAAGCTTTTGATTTTTCTTATGCGGAAGTTTTTGCAGAGTCTGCTGCCCCTATGCATAATCCCTGCGATTATGGTGGGTTGTGCCAGCTCTCCCCAACACACAACAACAGGCAAAACCTCTCCAAGTGGTAAACGCATCTTTATTCCTCAAGAACGCGTTATTATCGAACGTCCTATTCCGCCTAAAGTTGAGCCTGCTTCCTATCGCTCTTGGTTAAATGCTGGCGATCATTATGAACGCGTCCGCGAGTATGAAAAATTTCTAGCACGTCATGACGTAGCAGGCATCGTACCAAGTTTTGAATTATTAAGATCAGCTCGTGATTGGCAAAAATGTGGCAGTTCAGAATATGCTGTACCAAACCGCGAACTTTGGAATAATTCTTTATCAACCTTACGTGTCTTTAAATATTTAATTGCTGCCAAAGTTTTAACCGACTTTGAAGTGACTTCGGTTTATCGTGACTTACCTTTAAACCAATGTGCTGGTGGTGCAAGTTCTTCTAAACATTTGTTTAACTCTGCCATCGATTTCCGTATTGGACCAGAAGTTCCACAGCCACAAGACTATGCGTTTATTGAAAACACCAAGTTTAAATTGTGTCAGTTCTGGGCCCAACATGGTCAAAGTTTAAACTTAGGTATTGGTTTATATAGTTCAGGACAAATCCATATTGATACTCAAGGCTATCGTACTTGGGGACCTGACTTAACCCGCAATACTTCAATGTGTAATTTCTAAAATTAAAATCCCTTTATGCATTCAAGTATAAGGGGATTTTTTATTCCTCTCTTTAAAATGTTCTCATAAAGAAACACTCTTAAATTAACCGCTAATTTGTTCATTCCCTAATCAACCAAAATTTCTTAATCCGAAGATTTTTGCACTCTAGTCATAAACGTTTAAAATACGCCTATCAACATACAGGTAAATTTGACTATGCAGCAGTTGTGGACAGACATTGACGAATATATCGACTCACATTTAATTCCCGAAGATCCCCGACTCGACTTTGCATTAAAAAATACCGACGATCACGGCTTTTCAAATCATCTTGCAGTTGCCCCAAACCAAGGGATGTTCTTGCAAATGCTCATTCAGATGAATAAGTGCAAGCGTGTCTTAGAAATTGGAACCTTTGCTGCTTACAGTACGATTTGGTTAGGACGTGCACTCCCTGAAGATGGCTATTTACTTACCATTGAAGGCCGTGATACTCACGCAGAAATGGCTCAAAAAAATATCGACCATGCCAATCTTCCTGTAAAAGTTGAGCTAAAAGCAGGCCGCGCTGCAGATATACTTTCTGCAATTGACCCACAGTCAATTGAACCTTTTGATTTTATTTTCATTGATGCCGATAAACAGGGCTATCCGGAATATCTAGAACTCAGCCTTAAGTTCTCAAAATCAGGCACGATTATTGTGCTAGACAATGTCATTCGTGCTGGTGATATTTTGAATCCTGAAAACAAAAAACCAAGTATTGAAGGTATCCGTGAAACCTTTAAAGCCTTAGAAAACCACCCGCAAATTCTGTCTTGCACAGCTTTACAAACGGTTGGCTCAAAAGGTCATGACGGCTTCGCGATTGCAATTGTGAAATAATGATCAAAAAATCATCTTTTTTATTTTATTATTTATAATCAAACAATTACTTTTATTACCCTTGCTTTTCCATATAGTTATCCACAAGATTTGCGGATAACTATATGCTGATCTCATCATTTAGCCACAAGTAAAGGTACAGTCGCGTTCCGGAAGATGGTCGTTGCAATACTTCCCAAGAAGAACTGATGAATTTTGCTATGGCTAAATGCACCGAGCACAATAATTTGAATGCCGTGCTCTTGTTGGTATTCAAGAATATTTTGGGCTACATCACCATATCGGTAAACAGTCACTACATCTAGGCCTGCTTCTTTCAGGTAATGCTCTGGCTCATTCAATATTTCAGGATGGTCGCCCACATATACTAAATGGCACTGTAAAGTCCGTAAGAGATCACTTTGTGCAATACGGCGCATCATTTTTTGACACGTAGGAGAATATTCATAGGCGAATATAAAACGAGTCGGTACTTTGAAGTTTTCGCCAATGGTCAAAACTGTGCAATTCGCGCCACGAATAAAGTTCTCGACATTACTACCAATAGGTTTATGTTTTTCGGCAGCTCTTTCGCCTACCCTGCCCAAAATAACAATATCGTTTTCATGTAAGAGATTAAAACTTTGCTCTAGAAAATCCCCTTTTTCCTGAATTTTTGAGCAGGTGATACCGTGTTTTTCTTTAATTAAGTCAGAGATATGTCTGAGTAAATTATTGCTGTAATCTAAAGCGAGTTCACTTTGTTTTTGCTCTAATTCAGCTAACTCTTTAAGCAACATTGCATTGCTTTCAAAGCCGATTACACCGCTAATTTCACCTAAGTGATAACTTGCTGGGTAATAATCTAGAATTTGTAATAACACAAGCTCTCGTCCAGTCGCTTTCGCAACCCAAGCCGCTGCATCTGCAATAGCATTAATACAAGGTGATGAGTCAATACACGCAATCACACGGTTCATTTTTGCCTCTCTTCTTCAGGTCTATTTGCCTTGGAGATTTTTCTATAACTTAGCTTTAACTTAACATAGATAAAAATCTGTATGTTAAGGTTTATGTATTAAAATCCGCTTTTTTGTTTATAGATCAAACATTTTATTACACTCTTAAGACTGTATTATTCTCTTAAACGGATAAATTTTGCTGGGTTTCCCCCCACAATATGGTAGGGTTCGACATCCTTTGTGACCATACTATTCATACCAATAACGGCGTGTTTGCCAATTTTAATACCGTCTTTAATTCCAACATGCGCCCCCAGCCAAACATCTTTTTCAATTTCGATTCCCTGAGATCGAACAGGTTGTTGGTAAAGTGGGCGGTCTAGTTGCATACCATGATCAAATGCATAGAGATGACAATAAGCAGCTATACGCACTTGATCATGTAGTTTGATACCAGCTCGCCCCCCCTCTAAAATACAATGATGGTTAATTGCAACTTCGTCACCAATCTCAAGCGGTCCATGCAAACTACAGTCGGCCGCAACAAAGCAATTATCACCAATCGTAATTTTACGACCCGGCTCAGCAAAAATATGGGCTAACGGTGAAATAAAACAGTTCTCCCCAATCTCAACTGTTTCCATATCCATTAAATAAGCCTGATATTCTTTTTGCCATTCTTCTGCCCAAGCGCGATGTTTAGGCTTTAGCGTCCAATATAGCCATGGCATATAATTTAAACGGTGCTTATGTTGCTCACGGTATTTAAGTAAGGAGTCAGTCATCAGTTAATTCCTCCTCAACTTTTAATTCTTCACGGCCACGAGTGACATCACGAAGTTTCAAGGCAAGTGGTTCAATTTGGTGGACTTGCAGTCTCGCTTCAATATCTACACCTGTTGCGGTATAAGTTTCCTGATATTCTATTTGCTGCTGCGAAAGCTCATATTGAAAAATCGCCCATTCATTAAAATGACAAGAAAAGTGGATGGTTTTCTTTGCAATGAGTTCAATTCGCTCAGCTAATAATAATGATTGCCCAGCACAACCGCCATAAGCCCGTACTAAACCACCTGTTCCCAGTTTTATACCGCCATACCAGCGGTTCACCATAACGATGATATTCGTTAAGTCATTACCTTCAATCGTAGCCAAGATTGGACGTCCTGCTGTACCAGATGGCTCACCATCATCATTAAAGCGAACGTTATGTCCAATTTTCCAAGCCCAACATTGATGGGTGGTCGATATATCTTTATTGAGCTCTAAAAATTCTTTCACTTGCTGTTCATTTTCTACTGGCGCAGCAATCGCCTGAAATCTACTTTTTTTAATTTCTTCTTCAAATGTAACCGGTGCTGCAATCGTAAAAGCCATAAATTAAATAAAGCATAATAAAAATCAAATTATAGCGTGAATTTAGTAGAAGCAAACCTATAAAAAAAGCCCCGAATTTCGGGGCCTCTTCTATTATCTTTCTCGTAATGCTTCTTTCGCTTTATTAAACGGTTTAAGCAAGTAATCGAGTACAGTTTTCTCACCAGTACGAATATCTACCGTTGCCACCATACCCGGTGTAATACCAAAAGCTTTACCTTGTTTATTGTAGAGCTTGTCTGTATCAGTTCGGATATAAACGCGATAGTAGAATTGATCTTGTTTAACTTCATCACGAATCGTGTCTGGAGAAATAACGGTAACTTTACCTTTTAAACCGCCATAAATTGAATAGTCATAAGCTGTAATCTTCACTAAAGCTTCTTGACCAGGACGAATGAACGCAATGTCACGTGGCAAAATACGTGCTTCAATGAGTAACTGTTCATCAATTGGAACAATCGTCATTAACTTACCATTTTGCGGAACGACACCACCATGGGTTGTCACTGTAATTTCTTTTACAACGCCGCGCACAGGTGCTCTAAATACAGCACGCTCTAAACTATCATTACGCCCCATCACGACTTGTTGTTGAGTTTGGCTATCAGTATTTGCTTTAGATAACTCTTCACGAGCCTTCACGTAGTATTGGTTACGTGCATCGTTCATTTTATTGCGTAAATCATTTGCTTCACGACGTAAGCGTAAGACCTCAACTTCACTGGCAGCGCCTTTAGCAACCAAAGGTTCAGTCATGGCGAGTTCTTGTTGAACCAGCTCTAATGCTTGCTTTAAACCTGAAAGTGTTTGCTGTAAATCAGCTCTACGAGATTCATATAATGCTGTTTCTTCATGCACGAGCTTTGGATCTTTCGCGACAATTTCAGGAAAAACTAACGGCGTACCATTTACTTCTGCACGTAAACGCGCTGCGGTTGCCTGAGCTGCAATCAATAAAGATCTCGACTCACCTACATTTGACGCAAAACGGGTTGGGTCCAATTGAGCAAGGATTTCGCCTTTTTGAACAATGTCACCTTCTTGTACATTCAGCTTAGTTAAAATCCCACCCTCTAAAGACTGGATGACCTGTTCTTTAGACGATGGAATAACTTTACCCGTACCTGTAGATACTTCTTCTAACTGGAAAAACCATGCCCAAATAAACAAACTAACGAGCCCAATACCTACAATCCAAATCACTAAACTGGCACGTGGTAATGGTGGTTCACTATAAGATACATTCATTGAACGCGTGAGTTCTTGTTGTTGTTCGCTCATGAATTATCCCCCTTGGCTTACTTGTTTTTGTTGGGCTGTTGATTGATTAAGTACTTGATCTCTTGGCCCATCCATCACGATCTTGCCCTCATTCACGACAATAATACGGTCGACCAGTTCTAAAACAGCGCGGCGGTGTGTTGCCACAATCAATGTACGATGCGCCAACCATCCTTTAAGATGATCAATCAGTTGCTTCTCGGCAACATCATCAATGGCTGCTGTTGGTTCATCGAGCAATAGAATATTCGGTTGACGAATTAATAAACGTGCAAGTAATAAAGCTTGTTTTTGACCACCAGAGAAACCGACACCACCTTCTAAAATTAAGTGATCTAGCCCTTCTTTCTTCTCTTGAATGAAAGGTAATGCACCAGTCACCACTAAAGCACGAAGAATATCTTCATCGGTTGCAAGCGGTGCACCTAAGGTCAGGTTTTCACGGATTGTTCCGTAGAATAAATGGGCATTTTGGTTTAGTAGCCCCATATCACGACGTACATCAGATGGGTCAATTAAAGAAAGATCTAAACCATCTAAATGCACAGCACCTTGGGTTGGAGATTGCATGCCAGATAAAAGCTGAAGCAAGGTTGACTTTCCAGCACCATTACGGCCTAAAACTGCAATTTTTTCACCAGCACGAATTTGCAAATGACGAATTGCAAGACTTGGTTTTGGGTCGTCATCACCATATTGGAACATCACATTTTTTAATTCGTAATTACCGTTTAAAACAGCTTTATGAACTAAATGAGCACGATCAGCCTGATCAATTGGACGTTGCATGAGCTCATCGAGACTTTGTTTCGCAACTTTTGCTTGCTGTAAACGACCTAAAACCCCTGTAATTTGGGCAATTGGTGCCAACATACGTGACGAAAGAATTGAACACGCAACGAGCGCGCCCGTGGTCATTTCCCCTTCCATTACCGCAAAACAGCCAACTAACACCACAATAGCGTAAGTTAAACCCTGAACCATTTGGGTCCAAGCCATTAAGGTACCCACAATTTTACGCTGCTTCATACCAATGTCGGCTGAAACTTCATTCATGTGGTTCCACTGGTTTTGGAAGCGTGATTCAGCGCGTAATAGCTTGATGTCTTCAATACCCTGCACCGCTTCTACAAGAATTGCGTTACGGATTGAAGATTCTCTCATCCCTTCTTGAGCAAGCTGGGCCAATTTCTTTTGCACCAGAATACCCGGTAAGATCATAAGAGGTACAACAAGCAGCATGACCCAGAATATTTTTCCACCAATAATCGCAAAGATGATCAGGAACAAGAAAAAGAATGGAAAATCTGCAATTGCACTAATAGTGGTCGAAGTCACCAGTTCACGAACACCTTCGAGTTCACGAATCTGGGAAATAAAACTACCTGTAGATTTCGAGCGATCTTTATTTTTAATGCGCAAAGCATGGCCAAATACACGGTCTGAGACACGTAAGTCAGCACGTTTACCAATAATATCGGATAAATATACCCTCGAAACACGCAAGGTAAACTCAAACAGAGCCGCGATCAGTACACCACCTGCCAGTACCCATAAAGTCGGAATCGACTGAGATGGCACAACACGGTCATAGACTTGCATCGAGAAAATAATGGTTGCCAGTGCCAAAATATTGGCAATTAAAGAGGCAAACATAATATCGATATAACGCTTCCAGTCTCTTAAAACGATGGACCAGAACCAGTTTGCTTCGTACGGCTTGATATATTCATCAATACGCGCATCTGGAATAGACGTTTCTGGACGCAAAATATAGACGTTTTTCAGCGTCGTTTTTAAAACGTCTAATGATAAATTTTGAGAAAGGCCCTGATCTCCACTGAACTGGATACTGACATTGCCTTGTGTATCTGCTTTATCGATTACACCAACTTGCCCATCATTAAACTCCACCATAACTGGCAAACGCCATGGGTTTAACAAGTCTAAAGAAAATGGAGCCTTACGAAGATTTAAACCGACCTGACGTGTCATTAACTGTAAGACATCATCTAGATTCTGGTTTTGGTTCCAATCAAGTTGTAAACGAATTCTTTCTTCTGACGGTTCTATTCGATAGTGTTTGGCAATAGTTAAGACCGCCTGTAACCAAGGCTGGTAATTTATTTTTGTCATCATGGTTGTACTTCGAACCCCTGAATTGAAATATTATTTAAGCCATAGGCTTGGCGGGAACGTCCTGTTGCTGCAATGTACTGAACAATGCTGTTATAAATGTCATAACGTGCTGATTCGAGTTCTGAGTTTGCACTATGAATGGCTTGTTCAGCATTTAATAAATCGACCAGTGAGCGAGTACCGAGCTTATATTGTTCTTGGTACAGTTCACGTGTACGAACCGTCGTTGCTTGGCGACTCGCCAAAACCTGCATTTGACGTTGTTTATTTTCAATTTGTTCACGACTTGTTCTAATTTGATCTAACACATCTAAATAAACAGAATTGACTTTAGATTTAGCCGCTTCTTCTGCATAACTTGCCATTTTTACTTGTGAAGCGGTTGCACCACCTTGGTAAAACTGACTTGTTGCTTCAAGCATAACTGAACTATATAAACCATCATCCTTGTCATTATTTGGATTTTTACCGTTAAGCGCCTGACTGACTGAGCCTTTCACGGCTAAGGTCGGATAACGTGTTAAACGGGTTTGTTCTTTTTGTGCTTTAGCAACCTCAACACTTGCCTGCGCGGCGATCATTTTAGGAATAGTATTGAACTCAGGCTCACCATAAAGATCAGATTGCTTGACTAGATCTTCGGAAATAATCCATCCAGTACGAGTAACATCTGCACCGAGTAGCGTTCTTAAATGCTGTTGATACTGGCGTAACAATGATTGCTGAGCAATCAAGGTAGACTGCGCTGCTTGTAAGTATGACTGCGCCTGAATTGGGTCTGCCTGACTCGCGACACCAGCGTTTGCACGCAGGTTAGCAATGTCTTGAATGCGTTGAATACCGGCAATTTGCTGCTCAGCAATTTTATTAAGCTGAAGATAACGCTGAATATTGACAATAGTTTGTGCAACATCCAAAGCTAGAGTATCAACACTGACCAAAACATTGGCTTGTTCAACTTGAACCTTAGCTTGCTCAACATCAACACCTGATTTGACTTTACCAAAGTCATAAAGCATTTGAGTGGCACTTAAAGTAAGTAGCTGCCTACCACGTTCTCCACTGCTTAAATCACCAGTTGAAATCCCGCCTGCTAGCTGGGGATAGTAACCGGCTTTAGCAACGTCAACTCCTGAATTTTGACCCGCTAAAGTTGCAATAGATTGTGAAATATCTGGACTACGTTGAATGGCAATTTTTACCGCATCTTGCAATGTCATCGTTCGAGATGGCAAGTTGGAAAAAGATGAAGCCGACTTATCATTAAGTTGAACAGTTGGAAATTCCTGCACAATAGAACGATCTAGCTTGAAATTACTAAGCTCGTGCATCTTGGCAACTTTGAAATCATCACTACTTTTAGGGACAAAAAGTTGTGACAAGTTTTCTTTCAGGGTGTGGTATTGCTCACTTGGTTTAGCAGCATATATCACAACAGGTACATGTAGTGTACTTAGAAGCATCAGCCCTTTCAGGAAAGCCTGCTTTCTACATTTCCCTTCTACTCTTCTTTGGTTATATCCAATCATGCTTATCTTGTTGATCTTGTTTGTTATCGTTTAAAAGCCTCTCCATTCTACATAGTTTTTCAACGAAAACAGCATAATTGGTCGAATAAATCACACATTATTTTTTTATTAAATGAGTGGTATATGTAGTTGTTTTTATTTATAAAACATCAAAAAACAAAAAAGAGGCCTTGACCTCTTTTTAACCAATTAGATTAATGACTTTAATTAAACTGTAAAATCATCACCTAAATAGACTTTACGTACTTGTTCGTTGTCTAAAATTTCTTGTGGTGTGCCTTCAGCAATCACTGAGCCTTCACTTACGATATAAGCACGCTCACAGATCGCTAAAGTTTCACGAACGTTGTGATCGGTAATGAGTACACCAATGCCACGGTCTTTTAGAGTCTGGATAATATCTTTAATATCGCCCACTGAAATTGGGTCGACACCAGCAAACGGTTCATCCAAGAGCATAAATTTAGGGTCTGCTGCCAAAGCACGCGCAATTTCCGCACGGCGGCGTTCACCACCCGACACACTCATTCCTAATGAGTCTTTAATATGGCTAATTTTAAAGTCATTGAGCAACTCATGAAGACGTTGTTGACGTTGCTGCTTATTCAAATCTTTACGCGTCTCTAAGATCGACATAATATTTTCAGCAATCGTCAATTTTCTAAAGATAGAAGCTTCTTGAGGTAAATAACCAATACCTTTACGCGCGCGTTCATGCATCGCTAGGTCTGACATATCCAAGTCATCCAGATGAATCTCGCCCTTATCCATACGCACGAGTCCAACGACCATATAGAAACTGGTCGTTTTTCCGGCACCGTTAGGACCAAGCAAACCAACAATCTGTCCACTTTGCATACTAAAAGAGACGTCTTTGACAACCCAACGCTTACTATAGTTTTTGGCTAAGTGTTTAATACACAAAGTTTGCGGTTGTTGAAGAGCTTGCTGCATTAGTCACGCGCTCCTGGGAAACTTTTCGAACTTGAAGGTGGAATAATAATTTGTACGCGGTTTGAAGTAGAACCTTGAGCTTCAACATCGCCTTTATTCATACTATATTTCAGAGAGTTACCACGAATACTTGAACCATCTTGATATAAATATGCGCCACCAGACAAAGTAATAATGCCTGTGTCTGCATTATAGACAATCGTTTGCCCTTCACCACGTGCAACGCCTTTATTGGCATTGATTTGCTGTTGGAACTTAGCTGGACGACCTTTTGCGGTAATCACTTGAATTTCACGTTTCGAGTTTAGATTCGCAACAATTGAGTCAGCTTGAAGCTTCATCGTACCTTGCTCAATCACAACATTACCCGTGTAAGTCGTCAAACCAGTTTTATCATTATAAGTTGCACGGTCTGCGACCAATGAAATTTGTTGATTACGGTCAGACGGCAAAGCAAAAGTCGAAGCAGATGATAAAGCAACGAATGTAATTACCGCAGCTTGTTTTAGGAAAGCTGAAGAACGTTTTAAATTAAGACTTTGGTGCATACTTTCCTCGAATATTAAAAAATTCGTACTGACCGTTATTCAAATTGCCTTTTAATCCTTTACTCACAAACTCGCCTTGCGGAGATTGAACAATCACTTGATGATTTGTTTCAATATCTCGAGTCTTTGGATAACCAGTTAATTCATCGGTTTGGAACTCAATTGTTCCTTGAGGTGCGATCTTGGTCGCGACCACATCGCCCGATAAAACAACCTTTTGATTATCATCATAGCCATAAGCTTGTTTAGCAAAGAATGTTGCATCAACTTTACCTAATTTATACATAGAGGCATTAAGTTGATCCAACTTTGACGTTTTTTGTTGCATATCCTGCTCAAGCTGACGAACTTCAGCACGAATATACAAATTGCCTTTGTCATCAGTTTGAGTCAAATGGACGCCCTGCGCCGAATAAGTCATATTCTTCGCCGAACCAATGTCCAGTTTTTTTGCCTTGCCACTATAGTAGTAGTAACCACCACTCACAGCAGCAACGACTACAGCAACAATATATAAAACTCTGGTATCCATGAGCAGGAATAGCCTACCTTTTTAAGTAATCTTGTTATTAATGCGGTACTGCAAGATATTTTTCAAGAAGTTCTTGGTAAATGCCTTTTGCGATCAGCAACATATCACAGACTTCACGAACAGCTCCACGACCACCCATGGCTTGGGTCACCAAGTGCGCACGGCGGCGTACTTCTTCATGTCCATTTGGAACCGTAACACTCATTCCGGCAATCGCAAAGGCTGAAAGATCTGGCCAATCATCGCCCATATATAAGCAATCTGAAGGCAAAATATTAAACTGTGCACAAGCTTCGCGAAGTGCTGAGCCTTTATCTTCACGACCTTGAAAAACTAAATCAACACCTAAGTCAGACATGCGTTTATCGACGATATTACTTTTTCGGCCTGTTATGATGATGACTTTCATACCCGCTTGTTGCGCAAGTTTCATACCCAAACCATCACGAATATCGAATGATTTAATTTCATCGCCCGTGTTGGTTAACGTCACAAAGCCATCACTTAAAATACCATCAACATCCAGAACCAATGCCTGCAAATGACGTGCTTGTTCTAACAATGCATACGATGCCATGGATTAATTCACCCCTGCCTGAATAAGATCATGCATACTAATTACACCAATCACCTTATTTTGGTCGTCGACCACCACAAACTGACTGATTTTTTTCTGGTTAAGTTGTTGTAACGCTTCTACAGCACGTGCTTCTTGAGAAATAGTTGACGGTTTTTTTGTCATTACTTCAGACACAGTTAAATTCACATCAAACCCTTGCTGTTTATCGATGAGACGACGTAAGTCCCCATCTGTAAAAATACCCAGCAAGTGGTCTTGTTCATCAACAATTGTCGTTAAACCTAAACGCTTATTTGAAATCTCATAAAGCACTTGATTCATTGGAGTCTCAGGTGAAACTTTTGGTAACTCTTCACCTGTATGCATTAAATGTTTTACATGTAGAAGTAAACGCTTACCTAATGCACCTGCCGGATGCGAACGCGCAAAGTCATCAGCAGTAAAACCACGTGCTTCAAGTAAGGCTACCGCTAAAGCATCGCCTAGAACCAAAGTCGCTGTCGTACTTGAAGTTGGTGCCAAGCCTAAAGGACAAGCCTCATCTGACTCACCTAAGGTTAAAGCGATATCAGCATTTTGCGGCATTGGGCCTTTATCATCACGGCTAATGGTAATCATCGGTACGCCAAGATGTTTAATCAGCGGCATCAGCATCATGATTTCATCGCTTTTTCCTGAGTTGGAAATTGCAATAAGTACATCACCGCGAACTAGCATGCCTAAATCGCCATGGCCTGCTTCACCAGGATGCATAAAGAAAGATGGCGTACCCGTAGAGGCAAATGTTGCCGCCATTTTTCGACCAATATGCCCAGATTTACCCATACCTGTAATCACAACACGACCTTTACACTGCAACAGTACTTCGCAAGCACGGTTAAAACGGTCATCAATTTGTGTTGCTAATACATCTATGGCTTGTTGCTCAATACGCAATGTAGCTAATGCACTGCTTTGGAAATCTGTAGGATTAGGCATACGAGTTTGACTCAAAATAATTGATCTGATCTCTCAATTGAGATCGGTGATTTTAATCAAAAGATTTGGGGGCATTCTAGCATAACTCAATCAGTTACACGTTTTTAAATGTATAAGATTTCACAAGCTTATAAAATTAATGCATAAAACTTTTTTAAAAATGATGCATCAGTTATGATGTAACACTATTTTTGTTGAGTGTTTGAAAACCCTTATGCAACCGTTTGTTTTATATAACTCTGAGCAACGAAAAAAAGTTGAATTTGTACCTCGCAAAGAAGGTCACATCGATATGTACGTCTGCGGTATGACCGTTTACGACTACTGTCATATCGGGCATGCTCGAGTTATGGTTGCATTTGACTACATTATCCGTTTCTTGCGTAGTCAAGGCTGGAAAGTTCGCTACATTCGCAACATTACCGACATTGACGACAAAATCATCAAACGCGCGAATGAAAATGGTGAAATGATTCAACAACTCACCACTCGTTTCATCGACGCTATGAATGAAGATGCAGCAAATTTAGGCTGTTTAGCTCCTGATGAAGCACCTAAAGCGACTGAATATATTGATCAGATGCAAAATATGATTGGTAATCTGGTTAATAACGGTTCTGCTTACCCTGCTTCAAACGGTGATGTTTATTTTGAAGTCACCAAATTTGAAAAGTATGGTCGCCTCTCTGGCCGTAAGCTTGATGATATGCAAGCTGGCGCAAGTGAGCGTGTTGATGTAGAAGTTGAAAAGAAACATCCTTTTGACTTTGTGCTTTGGAAACATGCAAAAGAAAATGAACCGTCTTGGGCATCCCCTTGGGGTAATGGTCGTCCAGGTTGGCACATTGAATGTTCTGCAATGTCGACTTGCTGCTTAGGCAATCACTTTGACATTCATGGTGGCGGTTCAGATTTAATGTTCCCTCACCATGAAAATGAAATCGCGCAAAGTGAGGCCTCAACTGGTGAACAATATGTAAACTACTGGATGCATGTTGGCTTTATTAACGTTGATGGCGAAAAGATGTCTAAGTCTTTAGGCAACTTCTTTACGATTCGTGACGTGATGGAGAAGTTCCATCCTGAAGTGATCCGCTACTTTATTGTGTCTTCACATTATCGTAGTCCTGTGAATTTCTCTGATGTAGCGCTTAAAGAAGCAAAAACTTCTTTAACTCGTTTCTATCATTCATTTAAAGCTTATCAACAAGTGTATGGTCAAACGACAACTGAAACGCTTGATCAAAGTTTTATTGAACGCTTTAACAATGCAATGTGTGATGACTTCAACACTGCTGAAGCAATGGCGGTATTGTTTGAACTCAACAAAGAGTTAAACCGTGCTGTAAAAGAAGAGCAAGCTGACCATGCGACTGTGCTTTATTCGACATTACGTCACCTCACCAATATTTTAGGTTTGGTACAACACAATGTAGATGATTTCTTAAAATCAGATATTGGACAAGAAGCGCTTGCTTTGTCTGATGCTGAAATTGAAGATTTTATTCAACAACGTGTTGATGCGAAAAAAGCTAAAGACTTTGCGAAAGCAGATGCTATTCGTCAATCTTTACTCGACCAAGGCGTAGTTCTTGAAGACACTCGTCAAGGTACAGTTTGGCGTCGTGCTGATTAAACGCTCAATTAGATCACAAGAGTGTTGACACTTTAATGAAACACTCTATAATGTGCTCACATTGCGGGAATAGCTCAGTTGGTAGAGCATAACCTTGCCAAGGTTGGGGTCGCGAGTTCGAGTCTCGTTTCCCGCTCCAAGATTTAAAAACCACTTAATTCGAAAGGATTAGGTGGTTTTTTTATTGTCTGGTAGTTATTTGCTTTGATTAATTAGACTATTCAACTAACCTATACTTTAAGTATTAAAAAACCCGCTAAAAGGCAGGTTTAAAATTAAATATTTAAAACACCGTAATTTTTAAAACCTATTTTAAAGATCTAAACTTTTAAGCTCATTAAGACGTTCTTTAGTTTTATCAGCTTCACAACTTAAAATAATTAAATGTGAACCTGCTCCCATTGCTTGAGATCCATAATACCCCATCAAACCAGAACATTGCTTTGTACGATAATCAAGCCAAGCCTTTTGGGAATTTTCCAAACTGGCTTTCCCTTCACTATCCAAGTTTGAAGCTAATTTATTGTATATCTTATTCATTTTAGCTTTATCAGTTTTTAACTGTTTTTCAAAGCATTCAATATCAGAATAAACATTGCCAGTTTTACATTCTGCGTGAGCAACCCCACAAAATAACACTAACAATGTAAGCATTAATTTCTTCATTTATATAATACCTTTCACATTTCTAACTATTTGAATCATTAGGTTTTTAATTATGACATGAAACAACTTTTATTCGTACCAGAGGTTTTAATTATTTAGCTACGTCATTTCAGTTACTGCAGCATGGTTAATTGATCGCTATAACCTGTCTCGTAAATTGATTATTGATGAGCTTCGTCCATTCAATAAAGGGACTGATGGCAAGCATCTTTACGATTCAAATGAAGTTATTCCTATCCTTGAAAATTTAAATAGGCAAAGACAGCAGAGGCAGTCGAGACGGAAGAATTAAGTTTCATGTATATACTTGTCTTCATTTCCTTTAAAAATAAATGAAGGAATAAAAAATGTATTTATAGTTTTAAATATTAATTATATTTACAATTTAAGTTATTATTGTATAGAATTCGCTTAATAAGCAAAGGTTTACAATTAATAAACTCATTCAAAAAATATACTTTTGTATATATAATTTCAGGATCTAAATTTCATGACCGCAGAAATCGTAATTATAAATCAACATGGGGTTGCTATGGCAGCCGATAGTGCCGTAACTATTGGCAACCAAAAAATTATTAATAGTGCTATTAAATTATTTTCACTATCTAGAACTGAGCCAGTAGGTATTATGATTTATGGTTCAGCAAACTTACTCACAATTCCTTGGGAAACTTTGATTAAGCTTTATAGAAAAAACAATACTTCTCAATTAAATAATTTAAAAAATTATGGTGAAGGTTTTATTGATTATTTAAATTCACAACTTCACTTATATAGTGATGAACAACAGAATCATTGGGCTGAATCCAGAATTAGAGATATTTATAATTATATTATTGAGCAAATAAGACGTGAATTAACGGAGCTACAAACTAAAGGAGCTTCAATTGATGATTCAGTAATTAATACGCATACGGAATCTATTATTTTAGAATATTTAGGGGTATTACAAGATAATATTCAAATTTTTCAAGGCGAAATTGACCAAGCAGTAATTGACAGAATCAATACTATTTCTGCCCCTTTAATTGAAATGATATTTCCTTTTACTTCCTCTAAACCTTCAATTAGAGATTCTTTAGCACGTGTGGCTCAATTATCAATTTTTAATTGTTCTCCTATAAATTCCTCAGGGATAGTGATTGCTGGATTTGGAGAACTAGATATTTTCCCTTCTGTTATTACTTATGAAATTTACGGTGTATTTAATAATCAACTTTTATACAGAATTAGAGAAGATAAAACAATAATTAATGAAAACTCACGTTACATGAGATCTGATATTATTCCATATGCTCAAGAAGATGTTGTGAGATCTTTTCTAGATGGGATTCATCCTGAATTATATAAATATGCTATGGATTTTACTGAAAAAACAATACAGCAAACTTTGGCCGACCCTTTACTTGAATTTAAAAATCCTATTGATATCAAAGTTTTATCCAAAGCATGTGCTGATTCTTTAAAACAAGAAATTGAACGTTATATGACTAGTAATCTTCTTTCACCTATGTTAGATATGATAACAGCTTTACCGAAAGATGAACTTGCTGGAATGGCTGAGGCATTAGTCAATATGACCGCATTCAGAAGAAAAATGGCTTTTTCCAGTATGGAGACCGTAGGAGGACCAGTCGATGTAGCAGTTATATCCAAAGGTGATGGATTAGTGTGGGTGAAAAGAAAGCACTATTTCCCTGGTGAACTGAATACACACTTCTTCGAAAATTATTTTAAATAGAGGTAATAAAAATGGAAAAAATATATCAATCAAATAAAAACTTAAAGACAAATGCTAATCATCATTGCGTAACTCTTGAAGATTATAGACAAACTAAGGATTCAAGAAATATGGCCGATACACAAGCAGGAGTATACTCAAAATTAATTATCCAAAAAATTAATCAATCTAGTTGTCAAAAACATTAAATTCTAGAAAAAAGGAAGTCTCTTATAAAGGGCTTCCTTTTTTCACATATAATAATTGTAAAAAATTATTCGACACCATTTCGGCACCATTAAAATATAACCTATTGTTATTTAATATTTATTATAACCTTGCCAAGGTTGGGGTCGCGAGTTCGAGTCTCGTTTCCCGCTCCAAAATTCAAAAACCACTTAATTCGAAAGAATTAGGTGGTTTTTTATTATCTATTGGTTGGCTTTGACTACTCAAAACAATCAAAATTCGCATTAAAAAACGCTTTATATTTCCATTGCAGTACCATGAAATTTGGAGTGTTATTATGCAAGCCGGTTAAGCGCGGAGACACGTGGCGCATCACTGTCCGTTATTTAGGCAAACGTTATACAGCTACTCGAGATACTGCGAGTGAGTGTGAACAATGGGCCGCTAAAAAATTATTAGAATTACAATCTTAACAGGCTAATCCTGAGTCTGAAAAAATCCATATCTCCTTCTATGCCCTTTTTGAACAGTACTATCAAGAAGAAGGCAGAAAAATGAAGAGTGCCCGCTTAATTGTTCAAATACTTAAATGCCTAAAGAAGAAAGAATAATGAAAATATAATTAATATTTTATGATTAAACCCATCATTAAGTTTTTATTGATATTGAAATTAAAAATTAGCTTAAAAGTATATTATCGCAAGTCTCCCCCCATTGAGGAGACTTCTAAGTATTAAATGAATTAAGGATGAATTTTTTTCAATCCATCTTCTACAGCAAATTTAGCTTCCTCCCACTGTAAACGTGAACTGCCTTTAACTTGTTCCCATTTAGTTTTCAATTTAGATTCAACCTCGGAAAAATTAATTTCTGCATTATTATCTACACGATTTTCATAACCTAAACGATAAGCCACCCGATAATCACGATCATATTCTAGATTCTTGTCTTCAGTATAATATGGCATTTTTTTATAGTTTTCTCGCCAATAATTATCTTCTTCTTGCCAAGAATTACTATCATCTTTTTGATTATTTGTTTGAGCTATATCATTACCTGCTATTCCCCCTACTACACCACCAATAATCCCTCCAACAACAGCACCTGGAGGCCCCCCAACAACACCGAATGCAGCACCTATAGCCGCTCCTCCCAAGGTTCCTGCACTTACAGCTGCCAAATCTTCTCCCCCTTCATTCATATCAGGTACATGATTGTCATTGGTCGGTGGTGAGTTTAAATCTGGACGAGCATTATCATTTGTGGATGAAGTATCTTGTATTGGTTTGCTATTTAATACATTACTATTGGAAGATGGCTCTTTTTGAGTCGTATGATTACCATCTGTATTTGATTGTTTTGTATTTACCATTTTCTTACTCCCTATATTTTAAAATCTAGTGTCTTTCAAAAGAGCTAGAATATTAAAAGAACTTTTGAAATATGCTTGACAATTATTATTATAATTCACCTTTAGGTTAGTTATGTTTCATAAATACCCCTATTAAGTAAGAAGATGTTATTAATTAAAGAAATTATTTCTCATTAATAAAAATTCTTATTCAAATAGTCTTCACAATTATATAATCCTTTACTCCATAATCATTATATTTCACTAGATTAAACATTACCCATAATATTCTATTTTACACTACCCTGCAGGAAATTATGATTTTATGTATATGCAATTTAAAAAACCTAGTTAATTAATACTAGGCTTTTTAAATGCATTTTTAAAAGATAATAATTATATATTATTTCATATTTTTAAATATATCTTCAGCTGCTTTTAGGTGTTTCGCAACAGCATCACGTGTTTGTACGAGCATATTTTTTAATTCAGAACTTTTCGTGTTTGGTATTAACTGCTTATCAATTATCGTCAAAACTTTACGGTGAACTTTAACTTGACTCATCATATAATTTTTATCAGTATCTGATGTTATTTGATTAAGCTTACTAACAATTTTATCACTATCATTTTGCAATGATTTACTAAGATTACTGGTTTGTGAAATCAACTGTAACCGACTTGCCAACGCTTGTGCATTTTTTTCATTGGCTGAATGTTCTTTAATCATCATTTCAGCATATTTCTTAGCTTCATCTATTTTTAGTTTTGGTAATGCAGTTTTTGCCTGCTTAATTTCACCATTATTAGCTGTACTTAATATCTGGAAAATTTGACTATCAGTCAAATTTTCATGGTTTTCATTTAATATTTTAGAGTGATTCTTCCCATCATTTATAGTTTGTTGATTCGCTGCCATAATATCAAATGCACTGAAGCTTAAAACACTACTAATTGCGATACAGCTAATAATTTTCTTCGTTAAAATAGCTTTCATACCAATATCCTTTAACTTAATTCATGAGTATTTCTACCTATGGGTAGCTCTTTCACATTTCCAATCTATATCCCTACTTATAAATTCAAGGTTGGGGTTATTTATTATTTCAATCAACCATATTTATACCGCTCGTTGAATATTCTTCGCAGAGGGTAAATAGCTTATTTAAAGTAGATGATATAAATTTAATAATGAATCATGCACCTGTATCCAATCTTATTAATGTAAATATAAAATATATATAATTTTAAAAAACATTAACTTAAAAACAATTTTTATTTTTATTTTTACGAAAATAACAATAAAGCTCGTTACATTAACTTATAGATACTAAAGCTAAAATTAAATATATTTAAAGAAAATTTAAACCAATTTAACTTATTCGCCCATTTATAAAAAAGCGTTCTCCTAAAGACTTTAATTCACACACTGCACACAAACAGTGACATGCACTTTTGTAGATATCGTATGAGCTGTGCAACCTGAAAACAGGATACACAGAACTGTAATCAATGAAGCCAATCTAGTTCGCTTGCAATTGAAGACTTTCATGTTAGCCGATCCGGTTAGTAATCCAGCCATAAAAGAATTGTTCCTGCGTGGGATTTCGCTCACAAATTTTGATGTAACGTTGGTCTTGCATGATATTAAGAACCCGAACTAATACCTTCTCTCCTTCTTTACAGCGCTTAGCCAGTGTTAGCGAAAAGGCTTACTATCCTTAATTCCATCTACTCTCATGCTGAGTTATCTACTCCTTCATTTATTATTGACTCTCCACGACAACAAGATATTGATTCTGATAATTATCATAATATGCTTAATATTTTAATTAGTAATACACCTGACGATGTACAGTTAATTATTGCGGCAGTGCAAAATAACTTTATTGAGCATTAAAGGAAACTTTGAAGAAATTAACCTCGAATCAACACTTTTAACTGTAGAAGAGTATGAACTTGCTAATTTCTTAATCTTATATAGTTAAATAATTTGACCTTAACTTATACACAACAAAAAGCCCTCTGAAATTCCGAGGGCTTTTTATAACTAAGAGATAAGTAAGAAATAAAGTTCTATCTTCCAACCTAAGCTAGCCATTTCCCCCTAACACTCACATATTTTTAGCTAATTCTTTTGCCAAACATTGTTCATGCCAAGCGGTTTGAAAATTCTCGACAGCTTTTGACTTAATGAGAGGGTCTTCAAATAACTTTGAAGAATATGCAGATTTGATAAGCTATTGATAAAGTTGTTTGGCTTGTTGCTCTTCAAGATAATCTGCTATACCTCACCTTCTTTATTGACTCAATTTCATATATACTGCGCTTAGTATGAGATGAGCCTTATATAGTTCATTGCTAGATCAATGAATGACTAAGCCCTTAGCTTTCGAGCAAGGGCTTTTTTACGTCAAAAATAAAGTGTTAACAAGATTTCATTTAACCTTTTGCACTCAAATAAAAAAAAGACCACATCACCCAACAGAATAATGTGGTCTTTTTTAAGAATTAAATTAATGTGCTGTCTCTGCTGCTCTAGGTTTAAAGACCATTAAACAAACCACAATAAAAGCAAATAAAACAAAAGACGCCGTAAATCTACTTAGCTCTAATCCACCATGTGCAATAGGTTTATCGAGAAAATCACCTAAAACTGCCCCGAGTGGTCGAGTAAGAACAAAGGCCAACCAGAATAATAATGTTCTTGAGATTTTGGTATAAAAATAACAGATCGCTAATACCAACAATAAAGTACCAAAAATTAAAGCAGCGCTCGTATACCCTAACCCTTGAGTATCAGCCGTCCAATCGCCTAATGCTGTCCCTAATGTTTGAGAGAACATAATGGTTAGCCAATAGAAGACTTCACTTTTAGCAGATTGAATACTTTTTACCGAAATTGTGCCACAGCTTAAATACCAGACAAACAGAGAGAGGCCTAATAAAATAAGTAATATTAAACTTCCCCCTGCATAGCCCACGCCTAAAGTCCGATCCACAAAATCAGCAATTGTGGTTCCCAATGTAGTCGTAGCAATAATGGTCGCCCAATAAAAAAATGAATTATATTGCTTGGCTTTAATTTGCAGACCAACAAAAACTGCAAATATCACTGCGAAAATTGCTGTACTAATTACATATCCCAAATTAAGGGACATAGAGAGCGCATCACCAGCAGTCTCCCCTAAGGTTGTAGCAGCAATTTTAATGATCCAGAACAGTAATGTGACTTCTGGAACTTTACTTAAACTTTTAGATAAACTTTCATGATTTATCATTGTATGTTCTCCAAACATACTTAACGATTAGCCGATATCTAAAAGCCCCAGCCTTAAGCTTAAATTAAGAGTAAAAATAAACTACAAAGTTTCTCTATAATGCATACTTTTAGTTGTTAAATGACAAGGTTAGTCTTTAATTTGTTATAGATATTTTGTTATGTAGAATCTTTTCATCATGATGTCATAAACGTTAAATCCGTTTTGCAATACTAAAGCTTGGAACTTATTTTTATAACATCTAACCTCATCTATGTTTTCGCCAGCAGTAGATTTATTTTTATTGTATTAACTAAACAAAAAAACCTACTTCATGAGTAGGTTCGATTTACATGTATAGCTCAGCCTACAGAACTTTTCGTTAAACATTTTTCATGCCAAGTGGTTTGAAAGTCTTCAACAGCTTTTGTCTTGGTTAAAGGGTCTTCAAACAATTTTGAGGAATATGCTGTATCAATGAGTTGTTGGTAAAGCTGCTTTGCCTCTGCTTCTTCAAGATGGCTAGCAATCTCTTGTAGTTCAGTCACTGGCACATCATGTTGTCTTGCATCCATAACTCCCTTTGCCGCATTTTCCACAAGATGACAATAATGCATTTGCATAGTTTCAGATGCTGCATAACATGGAAGAGTAACAGCGCTCATAAAGAGGAATATAAATTTCATAGTCTCACCTTAATTTCACGCGCAAGGGTAACAAGCTCTCCTTTAAAAATTAAGTTGCAAAAGGTTAATTTTGGTCTCTACCAAGCTACAGCCCAAGTATTTTAAAGGTTCGCTCATCGAGTTCCCTCAACTCATCCAGAGTGTAAAGCCGCCCCTTTGGATCAAAGAATTTATCAAAATCAAATTGTCCTTCTTTATATAATTTATAGCGTTTGGGACCTAACCATTCTTTTTGAAAAAAATTATCGGTCAATTTGAAAAACTCTTTGAAGGAAATATTTGCATCTATTTGACCCATTAATTGAGCCCGCTCATCTTTAGGAATGTCTCGCACTCTCCTTTCATCCATAATAAAAGATCGATTCCCAATAAGCCTGCCGTCCTTACTTACCGGTACCAGAATACTCCGGCAATTGGGATGCAAAGGTGGAACCCTTTTCGCTGGGTCATTCAATTTCCAAATTGAACCATCAATTGCAGCACAAGTTTTAGATGTCCTTCCATCTAGAACACTCACAAATCTGACATATTCAAAATTAAATTTTTTAAAGTTATATAAATAAACCTGATTTGAAATATGGCTCCGTAGGGTTCTGACAATACGTTCAATATCAATTTTGGTACCGTTGAGCAATCCATCTTCATACTTAAGACGTTTCGTACCAGTAATACGTCTAATAATTTGCTGAGGTGTCATGCCTGTATTCATTCCATCTCGAATAGCATATTCAATTCTTTGACGGGCATTCTCACTAATTTGAGCTAAGGATTCATCAACTAAGGCACCACCAGCCAATGGAACTCGTTTTATCAATTTATAGAGGTGCTCTCCCTCTAAATCTTTAATGACTTTACCAAATAGCTTAGCCATATAATTTGACTCATAAACAGCCAAACTAGTTGCCGAATGAGCAAACATTTCTGGTAGAACATCGCTCATTGAATTAAACCAATCAGAAATAACAAGTTGGATATTTTTAAGGTGACGAGTTGTGTATTCGCCACCTGCAAGAGCAGCCCTTTCAGTCTGGTTAAGCTCTTTTATTAAATCAGCCAAACGATCAAGCATAACGAGTGTTTCATCGTTAAAAAATCTAAAAAGCTCATTTACCGATCTTGAGGATGCTCGATAAAGATAGGCTTGATGTTGTGTAAAGATATCAAAAAGCGATTTTTCCGTAATATTCTTCATGAAAGTTACCTCTAAAAGGTGCACTTTTTGTTCTTTTTATATCGCTAATTTATAGAAACTTATTTAAGGTTTTAGGGAACTAAAAATTTATAGCGCTAATTAAACTGATAGTTTTGTTTTATGAATTTCTTCTGCACGCTAATATTTCCAATAAAATTAGCCAGCCATAAAATAAATTCATCTCGATACTCAAAGCGTGGAAGTAGACTTACGTCAACTTTTATCTCTCTTTCAGAAAGAGGCTTACTTAGACATTCTTCAAAATCAATTTTGCTATATTTTAACTTTAAATTGATTTGTTCAGCTTCTTTTCTAATTTCCGCCATAACCCTATTGAGATTTGTCACAGGGTTATCCGTAATCTGATACTTTTCATAAATATTTGCGTAAACATTTTCAGCAATATCTAAATATTTAATGAGTTCAGCATTCTCATTCATCTCGTCATCTTCCTATTTTTTTGAAAATTATGTACGAGTAAATGTTTCTATACGTAATTTAAGCGTATTTTTATGTGAAAAATATTTTAATAAAAATAACAATATAATCTTTAACTTACTATTTTTTAAATCATTATTATTTCTTTATAGAACATTTCCATATTTTCTGACATTTTTAATTTAGATAATTAAGATTTCTAAAGCAAAAAAACCGCCCCAGAAGGCGGTAGCTGAATTTGATCAGCGAGATATAGAAGTATGGTGGATGAATACTTCTATATTTTATGAGGATATTTTATTGTTTTTAATATAGTCCTCAGATTTAAAGTAATTAATGATCATCTCTGCATTTTCTTCTTTAGCTGGTTCAGCAGCAACAGGAATCTCGGCTTTATCAATTCTAAAGCCTTTCGGAATATAGTTTGAAATTGGAGGCAACTTTTCTTTACCTCCAATTGTCATTCGCTCAATGAAACCAGCAAGCCATAAAATAAACTCACCTTCATTTTGAAACTTTGGCATCAGACTTAAATCAATATGAACTGACTTTTCTTTATTAAATTGATTTAAGCATTCTTCAAAATTTATAAAATTGTACTTCAGTTTGAACTCAGTACCTTTAATTGCTTTACGAATTAAGCTAATTAAACAGTTTAAATTTTGAATGGTGTCTTCTGTAAATAAATTGTCTTTTTTAATTTCCTTGTATACTTTATCTGCTATAACTAAATACTTTGGCATTTCTTCCTCCTCAATATTCTTATAAACAATTGAAAATAAAAAAATTCATAGTTTGATTATGAAGAATTAATTGTAATGGAGTGAAAACAAATTTGATTTCAATGTAAAAATTATCTGTATTATGTAAAATGGCACCAAAATGAACCACAAAAA